>WQSB01000073.1 GCA_009788085.1 Defluviitaleaceae bacterium | reverse complement strand
GGCCGCCCGGCCAGCAAGCGAAGCTTGCGCGAGGGGGCAGAGCCCCATTTAAAAGAAGGAGGAAATAAAATGCAGCCATTAATAATCAGCAAGGAAAATTTTGACGCAGAAGTAATGAATTCCGAAAAACCGGTCTTGTTGGATTTTTGGGCCCCGTGGTGCGGCCCGTGCCGGATGATTGGCCCAATAATCGACGAAATTGCCAAGGAAGTGGATTCTGTAAAAGTAGGGAAAATAAATGTGGACAACGACCCGGAGCTGGCAGAGGCCTTTGGCGCGGCAAGTATTCCGCTACTTGTGCTGGTAAAGGGTAGGGAAGTAGTTGACCATATTTTAGGGGCGGTTCCCAAGGAGACAATTATGGCTTTAATCAAGCCTTACACAGAATAGGGGATATTTATGACAGGAAAAACAGCAACAGCAACCACCACCGTATCAGAAAAAAATACCGCAAAAGCGGTAGGTAGCGGCAACTTGGATGTGTTTTCCACGCCAATGATGATTGCCCTTATGGAGCAAGCCGCCTGCGAATGCTTGGCGGATATCCTCGAGCCCGGGCAATCCTCCGTAGGGACGCAGATTAGTGTGGCGCACACTGCCGCCAGTCCGCTTGGCGCGAAAATCACCGCAACCGCCACAATTACACAGGCCGAAGGCCGCAAGATATCCTTCGCCATTTCCGCCACAGACGATACAGGCGAAATAGGCAACGGAACCCATGACCGCTTTATCATCGACGCAGACCGCTTCATGGGTAAACTGGCACAACGCAAGTAATTTCCTATTCGTATTGCTTCATTATTTACCCCACATGCTTGGGTATAACCCAATGTGGGGCTTTTCTGGTGCCCTCATTATAAATCATTCCAGCTTTTTGCAGTGCTCGTATACATGCATTTGCGTGACTTTGAATTTATATCTTCTTCTAATGAGCTCGCCAATTCCATATACAACTGTCATAAGTATAAGTATAAACCAGATATCGTTCTGCAAAGTTATCCATATTATCACCTCCCGGTAATTCCATGACATTTTATCTATTCGCAAAAGACAACTTTTACGAATAGATACCTCATCATTGACAAAAAAATCCCCTTAGTTTATGTTTGTTCGGAGAGGAGATGAAGTAATGACAGACCGTGAACAGAAAGAAGTCCAAGAAGCAAGGTTGTTTGAGATTTATCTAATGCAAGAACTCATTGCAGGTGGTGATTCGACGATAACAAAAAAATATCTGCGAACCAGAGAAGAGTATGCAATGTCTGGTATGAGTGCCACAGAAATTGACGCAGTAAAAGCTCGCGCACAACGCGCCTATGACGCAATGAAATAATTTTAGTCAATTGTGAACTAAGGTTTTATTTGGTGATTTTTCACTTCAAAATCCAATGTGCTCCGCTCCAGCCCATTTACAATCAGCGTTATTGAATGTGTGCCGGGATAATGCTTTCGTGTGCTCAAATCGGCAAAAGAATGGTTCTTAGCATAGGTTTTGCTTTCGTTTGCATTAAGAGAAATTTCGGAAATTTGGAATATCTTCCTGTTGCGCTTGCCTGTTGATTTTACAAAATCAATGGCATATTCAAGTCTGGCTTTTGTTGCATCCTTTGTAGTTATGGTGAAGGAAAAATTAAAGCTGTCCCCAATGGCTACGGTTTGCGCGTCAATTGTAAAGTTGTTTGCATCCACGGCCTTGGCATCATGGAAACCAAAAATGGCAAGTGCATCACGGTTTCCCTTTTTAAGCAAGGTGCGGCAACCATGCTTTACAATCCAATTGGTGTATTCGTTTTCGCCATACCAGTCCTTGGCGAGCTTCGCCACTAAATCAGGATGGGTTTTGGAAATGTCGTTGAGGTTATTGGCGACACTTTTCCTTACATAAATATCAGGGTCGGTTTTAAGCTGTTCCAAAATCGGCAGTATAAGTGCGGGGTCTTTTTTGAACTTGGGCAGTGCCTGTGCCCATGGCAAAGCCGGGCGGCAACCCTCGCTTGCAAGCCGCCTCACATGTTGGTTATCGCTTTTCGACCAAGCATACATCTGCGCCATCATGCGTTCTTCATCGTTGATGATAAACGGCCTTACTGCAAATTCAGCTGATGCATATGGTGTATATCGTTCCAATGCGGCTATGGAAATATCCCAATCATCTTGCCCGAAAACTTCCACAAAATCGGGAAAGTACAGGCAAAAGCTTTCAAGCCAGCTGCCCTGGTTTACAATCACGTTATCTATTACGGTTATGGCTTCGCTATAGTTTGCGGGCAGAAATTTCCCAAGATTTATAGTGATTTGCCTCATTCTGCCCTTTAACTCTAAGCTATCCCAAGCTTCGTCCATCGTTGACTTGACAAACTCATCCGTTTTAAAATGCGGATAAACAACATGAATATCTGCCGCTAATTTATGGAGATAATCGCGATTAAATACATCTTTTATTGCATCTGCCATTTTAAATCCCCCTATTCAAAAAGGTCGGTTAAGTTAATTTCAAGCCCTTTAAGCAGTTGCACCGGAATTACATCGTCACCGCCATAATTCCACGAATAGTACCTTCCGTTATCAAGAAGGTATACGTCAACGGTTTTATGCTCCGGGTCAACAATCCAATACTCAAGAACCCCGGCTTCCAAGTATTTTTTATGCTTGAGAATCCGGTCGGTGTATCTGCTTGAGGGCGACATCACCTCAATAACCAGGTCTGGCGCACCGATTATTCCCCTGTCAGTTGGGTCGATTTTATTTTTGTCGCAAAGCACCATCACATCAGGCTGAACCACTGTGTCATCAGATTTGTTTGCATTTAGCCTCACATCGACAGGCGCGATAAAAGCTCGGCAGCTCTTACCCTCCAAAAAGTTGCCAAGCCATCTGAATAGCCGCCCGGCAATCTGCTGATGTGTTACTGTCGGCGCGGCCATATTGTACAAAACCCCATCAATTAGTTCGCATCTTACATCATCGTCCAGTTTGAGGTAGTCTGAATATGTCAAAAATTCAATTGCTTTTGCAATTGCCATTTCCATTCGCCTCCTTAAAAGTTATTGTAAGTGCCTGAAATTTCTGTGTCAACCGCCTAACACGCTTAGGCCATTCCCTAAAAGGTTGTACCAAATCATCTACTTGTCCCCTACCCCTAAACCCGTGTAAATATTGACACGGGCTTTCTTTTATTTGTATTATTTGTGTGGAGGCGTTGCATTTCATGGTTATTCTCATTGGTGGCGTTGGTTACGCTGGTAAAACACTTCTGGCGCAGAGGTTGCTGGAAAAGTATAAGTATCCTTATTTATCAATTGACCACCTAAAAATGGGATTGTATCGTGCTGATATTGGGTGTGGATTTATGCCTTGCGATAGTACTGAACATATAGGCGAGAAAATATGGCCGATATTAAAAGGCATTATTATGACATCTATAGAGAATGAGCAAAATCTCATTGTCGAGGGAGTCTATTTGTTGCCGCAAAAGATTAAGGAGCTTGAGCTGGGGTATCTAAAAAACATAATTTCATTTTATCTGGTGTTTTCTGAGGCGTATATCGCAAAATTTTTCAAATCCAAGATAATTCATAACCGCTGTGTCATAGAAAATCGCGGATATTCTGACAGCAATACGGCGGCGGATTATATTGTGGAAAACAATAGACAGAAAGAGCGTTGCCTGAAACATGGTGGCAAATATTTTGAGATTGACGGTGAGTATCACAAAGAAATTGATATGATATATTCATGGATTAACCTCATGAAAAGCAATGCAGTTAAATAATTTCGTATACACCGTCGTGTATCATCACAGCACTGTTGTCGGTTAAATCTATGTGAGTAACTGTCGCATTGTTAAAAACCCCAACGGCACTCCCACTTTCTGTGTGTACGCTCAGCTCTGCTTTCAAAAACCCCAAACTATCAGAATGATTCCCCGCGGCGACATAACTTCCCGCGCTTACCCCCACATAAATACCGCCATTGCTTACAAACTCGCTGAGGGGAACATTAAAGCCCGTAGAATTAATTCGTTCCATTAAATATGAGGAGTTTCCGCCTGAAAAATATATGGCATCAAAACTTGATAGCTCTTTCAATGATAAAGAGCGGTGCAAATCAAAGACGTGAATATTTTCTGCCAGTATTCCCACTTTCAGCAGGTCATTTATGCATTTTGGCAAGAACGCAATTGCACCTGCATTATTTGAGGCGGTAGGGACAAATAATACTTTTGAATCTTTTGGGGAGGATTTCAAAAATCCAATAAAAGCATTTTGTATTATGTCCGATTCAAACCCCGCAGATGTAAGCAGAATCTTTGCCCTTGATGTATTTATCATAAAAAATCAACCTTTCCAATTTTTTTGAGATTATTATATGGAAAATACAAGTGAAGTAAATGCCGAGTGAATTACTATAGTGAAAGAATCGAAGGTGTTTGTATATGGAATTTAAGATAGTATCGGATTTCGCGCCTACGGGCGACCAGCCGGAGGCGATTGCGGCATTGGCGCAGGGTTTTCGTGAGGGGCGGCGGTTTCAGACCTTGCTTGGGGTTACGGGCTCTGGCAAAACATTTACGATGGCCAATGTTATTCAGGAGTTGCAAAAGCCAACCCTTGTGATGGCTCATAATAAGACCCTTGCGGCCCAACTTTACAGCGAGTTTAAGGAGTTTTTCCCCAATAATGCGGTGGAGTATTTCGTCAGTTACTATGACTACTACCAGCCGGAGGCATATGTGCCGTCTACGGATTCTTTTATTGAAAAGGACTCGGCCATTAATGAGGAAATTGACCGTCTGCGGCATTCGGCTACGTCGGCATTGTTTGAGCGGCGGGACGTGGTGATTATCGCGTCGGTTTCGTGCATCTACGGGCTGGGGCATCCGGCTGAATACCGGGAATTGATGCTGTCCCTGCGGGTGGGGATGATGCGCGACCGGGATGATATCATGCGGCGGCTGGTGGAAATTCAATATAATCGTAATGATTTGAATTTTTCCCGGGGGACGTTCCGCGCACGGGGCGATGTGCTTGAAATTTTTTTGGCCAATTCTGCGGAAATGGCTATTCGGGTGGAATTTTTCGGGGATGAAATCGAACGAATTACCGAAGTTCACGCGCTTACGGGGGAAGTCATGTCAACCCGGGAGCATATCGTAATTTTCCCGGCATCCCACCATGTAACCAGCCGCGAGCGCATGGAGGCCGCCATCCGTCGCATTGAAGAAGAACTGGAGCGGCAACTGGCGTACTTGAAATCCCAAGATAGATTGCTGGAGGCGCAACGATTGCTTCAACGCACACAATACGATGTGGAAATGATGCGCGAGGTAGGATTTTGCTCCGGCATTGAGAACTATTCGCTGCATTTGGCCGGGCGCGAGGTAGGCTCCATGCCATATACCTTGCTGGATTATTTCCCGGATGATTTTTTGATTATTGCGGATGAGTCCCATGTGTCACTGCCACAGGTGCGCGGCATGTATGAGGGCGACCGCTCGCGCAAGACAACGCTGGTGGAATACGGCTTTCGCCTGCCCTCCGCGCTGGACAATCGGCCGCTGAAATTCGCGGAGTTTGAGACGAAAATCCCCCAGATGTTATTTGTGTCGGCCACGCCGGCCAAGTACGAGCAAGAGCATTCGCAATTTCAGGTGGAACAGATTATTCGCCCGACGGGGCTGCTTGACCCGGAAATTAGCGTGCGCCCGGTGCGCGGTCAGGTTGACGATTTAATTGGCGAATGCAATGCTATCGCAGAGCAAAAATTAAAGGTGCTGGTGACGACGCTGACTAAGCGCATGGCCGAGGATTTGACTTCCTATTTAAAGGAAGCTGGGATTCGCGTGCGCTACTTGCATTCGGATATCGACACGCTGGAGAGGATTGAGATTATCCGCGACCTACGGATGGACGTTTTCGACGTGTTGGTGGGAATTAATCTTTTGCGCGAGGGGCTGGACATCCCGGAATGCGCGCTTGTGGCCATTCTGGATGCGGACAAGGAGGGCTTTTTGCGCTCAAATACTTCGCTGATTCAAACCATTGGACGCGCCGCACGGAACGTAAACGGCCGCGTAATCATGTACGCCGACACCATTACCGAGTCCATGGCCAATTCCATCGCAGAAACCAATCGTCGCCGTGGCATCCAAGAGGAATATAATAGAAGAAACAATATCACACCCCGCTCGATTGTGAAAAAAGTCCACGAGCGCATTCAGCTAACAAAATCCGTGGAGAATGCCTCCCCTACCCTCGCCAAGGACGCGGAATCCATGAGCCGCGAGGAAATTGTCGCCGCCATCAAGAAGCTGGAAAAACAAATGAAACAAGCCGCCGCAGAACTGCAATTCGAGCAGGCCGCCACGATTCGGGACGAGATTTTAGATTTGAAGAAAAGAATGTAAAAAAAGGAGCTGTCAGATGAAACATGCAAAAATTAAAAAGGTGCTTAGCGTATTTATGGCATTAATTCTGACAATTGGTAGCGTAATTTTAAACGATGTAAGCGTTCACGCAGACAATCTTAATGGTATAACGGCAATAACCAGTTCCGGCTTTGGTTGCAGAGCTGAAGCACAAGTAGCAGGGATTGTAAGCAACGGTAGCACTGCCATTTGGGTTCCCGGAGGGCCTCAATTGGACAGCTTTGGAGGCATAGTTTTAGAATACCGCGAAAATTTAGATATTGCTGTTATTCTATTGGACGATGAAAACGATTACGCATATATCCGTTTGTATTTTGACGATATTGACGAAGTGCTTAGGGCTGAAAAAGTGAGGGGAACATTAATCGCAAGAAATGGCACGCCTTACAGCACTTACATTGGCAGACCCGGTGAAAGCACCATTGTTCGGCTTCCCGGAACAGGTTTGCAGGCCATTGGGATTATCAATTACTATTTTGAGGCAGATACAGGGAGATATTTGGGCTACCTGACTACAGGCTTTGAAAGTCCTTTTTGGCATTCACATATGGGTTTTAGATATCTTGTGCTGACACCAAGTATGGTAGACGAATTTTTGGAAACAGGCGTATTCATTGATGAATTTGATTTTCACGGTGAAATCATTATAACCGAATTGGAGTTCCCTTACGGTGAACTTCGCAGCCGCCTTAGTCTTAGGGAGGTTATCCTTAATGCAAGAAGCGAGGCCGCCGCGCAATCCGATGACACGCCCAGCGATTGGGCAAATTGGGATGTCAGCAAGGCAATAGAGCTGGGGTTTGTTCCCTTTGAATTGCAGTCAAACTTCATGCAAGCCATAACCCATGCAGAGTTTGCTTCTCTTATTGATGCGTTTTACGAAACCGTAACATGGCGGGAAGGCTTTGAACATGAAGCATTCGACTTCGATATCGTAACCCGTGAACAGGCGGCGGTAATGCTTGTACGGCTTGCAGACGCAGTTGGCCAGTCATTGCCACAAGCCACTACCGCGAGATGGGTTTCGCTTCTTGCATTCTTTTCCGACAGCGCGGAAATATCCCCATGGGCAGTTGAAGCCGTTGGGCAAATGTGGTCGGTGAATATAATGAATGGCAATGGGGGCAGTATTTTTGCCCCGCAAGATAACCTTACCCGCGAACAGGCCATAGTAACTATGTTAAGACTGCTACGCTTAATGGGCGGATTGGACGTGCCACCAGCAGGGTGAACTGTGCCACCTCTGTCGGTATAGGGAGGGCAGCAGATGTGCGGTATGCTATTATAACGAGAGAGAAAGTAAAATTTGTCGGACGTTTGACAGACTATTACTGCTTCCTGTCAGTATTTCTAATGGAGAGACAATCCAGATTGAAATTACGGAACAGCAAAATGAAATATTTGTGACAGACGGGCCTTCTATGAGCAATCAACAAATCATTGAAGCAGGCCATTTAGATGTATCGTATTCTATTAAGACGGACTACTGCTGGAAAAAAGGACTGAAGCTTACACTGTATAGAAAATAAACATTTTCTTCATCGAATTGGAGCAAAAACTTTGGGGAGGAACATCAAAATGCCAACCACCCTCTACCACGGAACAACCCACAACTTCAAAAAAATAGACGTACACAAAGGCAAGCCATTCAAAGATTTCGGGCAAGGATTTTACCTCTCCGAGCATTATGAACATGCCCGCAACATTGCGTTTCGCAACCGCAAAATCGAAGAAACCCGCTTACGTGCAATAGGGGACGAAGCAGAGTTGCCTGTTTTTGTTTACGTGTATGATTGGAGGGTCGTCAAGTGGTTTGAGAAAATAAATTTTGTGAGTATTGTTATGTTCTGATATAATTTACCGTAATGGCAGGCAATTGAACAAAATTTATATTAGGGGTATGACATATGAGCGATTTCTCAAAGGCTTTAATTTCTGAATCGCCCAAGAGTGGGTTGAAAGAAAAACTAAATCTGTTCGGACAATTTATTGGAGACTGGGATTTAGATGGGGTATACGGGAAAGGCACACCGGACGAATTGCGTGTACCCGGTGAATGGTTATTTTCTTGGATTTTAGACGGAACTGCAATACAAGACACATTCATTTGCCCTTCCCGAAAAGAAAGAGCAATTAACCCCCACCCTGATGCCGAATATGGCACAACTGTCCGTTTTTATAATCCATCAAAAGATACTTGGGACATTTGTTATGGTGGTTACGGTTATATGACTGTATTGGAAGCGAAGCAAGTTGGCAATCAAATAATAGTGACCAATCAAGATGCTTCGGACGGCCTCAATGAATGGGTGTTTTCGGACATAACACCTGTTTCATTTCATTGGCAAAACAGGACAAGTTATGATAACGGAACTACTTGGACTGTGAACTTTGAAGTATTTGCAAACAAGAGATAGTCAGAGTTTTGAGCTATGCAGTATAAGCATTTTCTACAGTCAAAGCGAGTAATGTTTCAACTTTTATTTCCCTACCGATAGGCAGGGAAGCTCCCCATAGGACGCACCGCACCGGCTCTGCCGGTGTATAGGTGAGCAACTTATGCAAAAAAGGATGGTGAAAAATGAAGCCCACATATTCTAAGCGGGCGGCAAAAGCCATAAATAAAATTAGCAACCCATTTAAGCAAAATATTAAAGAAGCGATTGAAAAACTCCCATCCGGTGACGTAAAAAAATTGCAAGGATGTAAAAACGCTTATCGGCTTCGTGTTGGGGATTACCGCATACTCTTTGACATGGACGGACAGATTGAAATTACAGATGTACTCCCAAGAGGAGCGGCTTATAAAAATTGAAAGGGTGTTTATTATGACTGCAACCAGACAGCAACTGCGTGATATTATAGATATCGTAGATTCAAACGAGTTAGGCGTTTTGTATCAAGTATTAGTTAAGTTCATCCCTGAATCAGTACCCATGCCGGATGAAATAGAGGCTATACGCTTGGGGCGGGATGAGATTCGCCGTGGGGAAACAGTAAGCCACGATGAAATTAACTGGAGCTAAAAATAAAGGATGCCCGACTAATTGAGCATCCTCTATTTTTGACTCCTTCCTGCACGGCTAAACGCCTTATTTATGCCGTAAATGGGCCGACAGCCATGTATTTTAGTAGGCTTGTTCCTCAAGCCCCTTAACAGCATAACAAAAGAATTTGATACAGCAGAAATGAACAAACTTAACGTAAAGCACTTTGATTGAAATGCTTGAACCTAACAACCTGCCGGCGCAATATTATTTTGGCACGAGCAAAGCCTCATCCATTTTAAAGCAAACGGGGAGGCGTGAATTAAAATGAATAAGATTCACCTTTGTATAGATGCGCTTTCCGCTGACGTTGCTGATAAACTTGCACAAGAATCGGGTATGACAATAACCGAAGCATTGCAAGCCTTTATGGAAACAAAAACTTACGCGCTCTTATTCGATAGTAATTCTTTACTATATCTTGAAAGCGCGGAATATGTTTTCGATATGCTTCAAGCAGAAAAGCGCAACGATTGGGAATATTGGACGGAGGAATAATTGTGAAACTTAATCAAGTAGCACACCTGCAAACTGAAGTTGCTCATACTTATATGCGAGAGCGCGATATTAGTCCTGTAGATTTTATTATCCTTGACCGTGAATATGGAATTCTTCGTTTTATTGAAGATGGTTACGAACCTTTCCATTTGACTGGCACACAGGGCATAATTGATGAGATTGACGACTATGTCCGCATTCAACGTGAACGCGCTGAAACCCAACAATTTTAGATGATTTGGGGAAAGGTTTTTTTTGCGGTTATCTACGGCCTGATTTTCGGGTCGTTTGCGAATGTGCTTATTTATCGGATACCGCGTAGTATGTCCATCGTAAAGCCGCGTTCGGGCTGTCCTTCCTGTGGCAAAACACTAACTGCGCCGGATTTAATTCCGGTTTTTAGTTGGCTTTTTTTGCGTGGGAAGTGCCGGTTTTGCAAAGAGCGGATAAGCCCTCGATATGTTTTGGTAGAGCTGCTGTGTGGTGGGCTGTTTGCGGCGATGGTATTCTACTCCCCTACCCTTTCCGCGATTCCATTGGTGTTGCTGGTTTTTGTGCTGGTGGTGGTGTCGATGATTGACATTGATACCCAAGAGATATATGATGTATTGCTGATTTTCGGCGTGGCGGTTGGTGTGGCTTGGGTTGTGGCGGGGCATTTTTTCCCAGCGGCATTCCCCTACTCTCCCGGCTGGGTTGATGCGTTGATTGGTTTGGTTGCAGGGGCCTTGCCACTGTTTTTGCTGGATAAACTGACTTTGCTGATTCTCAAAAAGGATGGCTTTGGTTATGGCGATGTTAAGCTTATGGCCATGGTTGGCATCTTTTTGGGATGGCAGTTGACATTTATGGCGTTTTTCTTTGCATTTTTGGGCGGCGGGGTTTTCGCCGTGGTTCTGTTGGCGCGAAAAAAGGTCAAACGCGGCGAATATCTTGCATTCGGGCCTTTTCTGTGCGCGGGGACTCTATTGTCGCTATGGTTTGGCGAAGCTGTACTTTCGGCCTATTTGGGATTATTTTAATTCCCGCAAGGGTGAAAATTGGAGGATTTGAAAATGGAGAGAATTGTTAAAACAGATTCAAGGGTCATGTCGCCCTTGCTGATGTACCTGTCTGTGATGTTTGCGGCGTTTTTGCTTATTTCAAATGTAATCGCAAACCGCATGTTGCAGGTCGGCCCATGGGCTATAGACGCGGGCACGCTGACATTTCCTATTACATACATCCTTTCTGATGTATTTTCAGAGGTTTACGGCTATAAATGGTCGCGGCGCATCGCGTGGACCAGTCTGGCTATTAACGCCGTCTTCGCATTGCTTATCCTTTTAGTCGTGCGTCTGCCCTATCCCGGCTGGGAGGGGGCCGGCGATGACGCTGCCAATTTCGCTGCCGCGCTGGGGAATTCTTGGCGCATTGTACTGGCCAGCCTTGTGGCCTATTGCGTAGGTGACTTGGTGGATGACAGGATTTTCCGCCGTCTGCGCGAGAGAAGCCAAAAAAAATATGGCGACGAGAATATTAAGGGCTTCGCGTTTAGGGCATTGTTCTCGTCCCTTATCGGGCATATTTTGGATACCAATATTTTTGTGTTTATCGCCTTTGCCTTTATCATGCCCTGGGACGCGCTGCCCGGAATGATTATATTAGGCATTATTATCAAGTGGGCATATGAATGGGCGGTTATTCCGGTCACTTTCCGCGTAGCAAAATGGGTGCGCGCCAAGGAGAACTCGTATTCAAATGAACGGAGCTGAACAAAAAATGTCAAGAAAGAATACTCTGACTTGGATATTATGGTGCTGGCGGACGTATCCGACAACGAGTAGAGGGCATTTGAAAATCAATTCCACATATTAGCAAGCGATATAGGGCTTGAACATGACATAATCGTTAGTATGATTCTTAACAATGAGAGCCTTTTTATGAGTAGGCTCCCTAATTTTACCGTTCTATTAGGAATGTACTTTCTGAGGGAGTTGCACTTTATGCATCAAACTAATAATCAGTTAAATTTTTTTCCTTTATCCTATCATTGATTTTTTTCGCTTCATGTTTGTCATATAAATAGAAGCCGAACCAGATTACAATAAATATCAATACGCTAGTAACAAGGGAGAAAACAACGGCAGCCGGTGAGCCTGCCGGAAGCCAGCCAAGGCCAAAACCAACTGAAAAAAATATTCCAAGTCCTACGGTGGCGTGGATTGTCATCTGCTGCCACCTCCGCAAACGGTCGATTTCATAGACAATAGGGGTGGTGGCGCATCCTATACCCACAACCACAGAGCCCAATGCATGGACTGTGAAGTTATCAAACAGCCCATGCAGCCCGTCGGGGTGGGCAAAATCCATTACTACGCAAATACTCACAAGCCAAAAACAGCCCCACGCAACGCCGTGTGCCAAATATTTCACCAATGTTCTCATTTTGCCCTCCTATAATCCTAAGCGTTTTTTAAAATCGCTTAGATATTTCCGCGAAATATAATCATTTACGCCGTTTTTCATAACAATGTACATAGTGCCGTTAAACGAATGTGAAAGATGGTCAACGCGATTGATATTAACTATGGCCGATTTCGAAATGCGGGCAAAGCCGCTTCCCAGCTGCTCCTGAAGCTCATGGAGCGGTTTTGTTAGCATATATTCCTGTGCCTCCCGGTTGTACAGCTTAATATCGCCGCCCTCTGTGCGGATAATTTCAATTTGCTCCGGCTCAATGACAAACAGCTTGTCATTTTTTTTTGCAATCAACAAAGACGCCCTATCCCCTGCCCCTTCAAACATTTCCGCCCACATTAGAACTTCCGGCGTAATTTTGGGCGCGTGGATAACAATGGCCGGCTCTTCAATATTTGGGTCAATTTTAATTTCCACTTTCATAAAATCACCTCACTTCGACGTGATGTATAGACGTTTCCGTTGAAAATGGGTTCAGTCATCGCGCAAAAACGCCGCCGACGCAGTCGCGGCATGCGCTCGACTTCACCGTTTTCAACTGAAAACGCTATTATTGCATCTTATTCCCCTAAAACAACCACTTGCGGCAAAATCAGCGACAAAACCGGAAGCAAATTATACACTGATTATAGCAAAAGGGGGCATGTTAAATGGAAATTTTGGCACGGGTAAATGATTTAAGTGTGCGGTATGGCAGTAATTTAGCCGTTAATCAAATTTCCTTCGAGTTAAATTCGGGGGAAATTGTGGCGGTAATCGGGACAAACGGTTGCGGCAAAACATCGTCAATGGAATGCCTGGGCGGGCTGCGTAATCCCAGCGGCGGCACGATTGCTGTCTTTGGCAAAAATCCTCACACAGACAGGAAAGAAATATACACGCAGCTGGGCATACAGCTACAGGAAGCGGCCTATCCCGAAAAAATCAAAGTAAATGAAATATGCTCTTGGTTTTCGTCATTTTATACGAATCCCGCGGATTATAAACAATTACTGACTCAATTGGGGCTGGCCGACAAAGGGAAAAGTTATGTAAACAAGCTGTCCGGCGGGCAAAAACAGCGTCTGTCTATATTGCTGGCCATGCTCGCCCGCCCAAAAATGCTGATTTTAGACGAGCTAACCACGGGACTTGACCCGGTTGCGCGGCGCAGCATTTGGGATGTGCTAAAGGCCATAAAAAGCGAGGGCATAGGGGTATTGCTGGTTTCCCACTATATGGATGAAGTCGAAAGCTTGGCCGACAGGGTAATTTTTATGCAAAACGGCAAAATCTTCTTCACGGGAACGCTGGCGGAATTTAAAAGCCTTGGAAAACCCGGCATGAGCTTGGAGGACATCTATCTTGATATGGAGGGATTGCTGTGACAGCAAAAGCATTTTTAAAGACCACGCAAATGATAGGCAAAATATATTTTAGGGAATTTTCGGGGCCTTTTTTCTCCGTGGTGTTTCCGGTGGGGATGCTCTTACTTTTCGGCGGAATTTATGGCAACGAGTACGGCGCGATGGACGAGATGGTTCCGGCCCTTGCGGGAATGATTATCGCGGTAAACGGCATAATGACCTTGCCGCTAAACCTATCCGAATACATGACAAACAAGGTGTACAAACGCTTCGACGCGACACCTGTAGGCAAGGGCAATATAATCCTTGTGCAAATTTTGGTTTATTTATTATCCACGTTTATAAGCACCGCAATTATAATTGTCGCGGGCAGAATAATCCATGATATAAATATAACCGGTGCTTGGTATGTAATTTTTCCGGCAATACTGCTGTCCTGTGCCGCTGTTTTTGCTATGGGCTTTTTTATCGCAGCGGTGTTTAAGAACGGCAAACTTGCGCAAATTATAAGCTATATTGTCTATTTTATTATGATTTTTCTTTCCGGCGCGACAGTGCCTTTGTGGCTAATGCCCGAAAATATAAGAACCCTCGCAAATGCCTTGCCTCTGACCCATATTGTAATTTTATTGCAAAACACCTTTAGCGGGCAGCCCGTAAATGAACAATTTACTGCGATTTTCATACTTCTGGGCATAATTATTGCCTGCGGGCTTATTGGGGCGGTTTCATATAGGAATAGAAAATGGGCGTAGAGTCGAAAAAAATCAGGATAATTCTAAAATCCTTCTATAGCCCAGATTTAGTTCCGCGCTGTTTAAGACCCCTGCCATGTTTTTGATAATATCGGAGAGGCTATCACTTTCGCTGACAATTAAGCGTTTGTCGTATTGATATGGCTCGTGTGAAGTTCTATTTTCTATACCGCCAGACTTGGCCCTTGCCCAAGTCATGTAGGTTACAGAGCCGTCTTCATGAATTATTAAGCTTACGCTGGTTAATTCCAGCCCCATCATGGAAAATTCGCGCTTCATGTTAGGTATGCTG
>WQSB01000072.1 GCA_009788085.1 Defluviitaleaceae bacterium | reverse complement strand
GTTGGTGTGCTTACGATTATAGCGTGGCAATCCTCGGCACGGTTTAACGAGCCCGTTGTGGCGGGGGCGGTACAGGACGAAGCACAAAACGAACATGAACAGTCCAACGGAAATGATACGGACACACCGGATGAATCGGAAGAGATTCAAACCCTGGCGGACTTGTTTCATACGGCGGAGCTTCGCGAAGGGGATTTAAAGGACGCCCTGCGTGAGGTTATCGCCGAAGAATTCGGCCAGGATTTTGTGGATTACTATGGGGCTTTTAATGCGGGCGCGAGAACTATTTCCCAGCGTATTACAGGGCTGATTCCGCGATTTGTTTACCCCGGCAATTTCGGCGGGATGTACTATTCGGATAATATGGCATTTTTGAATATTCAGTTTGTGGGCTCTGCGGATTTTAACGAGAATTCTGCCGCCTTTATCGCCCGTTTGCTTAACGCGCCGGAGATAAGGCTCCATCTGGTGGAGTTTGCCCACCGGGATTTATCGCGGACAATGAGCACCATTAACAACGTCATGCGCGACGGCGGCGTGGCGGGCATTTCCATAACAAGCGCGTGGGTTGACACGATTAATAACCTCGTTGTCGTAAGCCTGATGGACTACAGCGAGGAGGAAATCGCCGCTTTCCGCCGGGAAATTATCGACCACCCGGCCATCGTTTTTCACAATACCCGCGGAGAAGAGCAGAGGGTTTTAAGCGCGCCGCTTCGTAGTCATCCCGCCTTAGACAACAACGTGACCATGGAAGTAACCGAACATGGGGAAAACCGCATTACCGTCACTATTTTTAACGACACAGACTATGAACTGATAGCAGGCTCTAGTTTTATCGTGGAATCCTTCGACGGCGAAAATTGGTGGGTTGTCCCTGGGAATTACATTTTCACAAGCGAGGCTTGGCCGATTTTCCCCCGGGATTACACGCATTTCCCCAAAAATCTGGATTTTCATGTAGGCACGTTGCCGCCCGGGCATTACCGTATACGGAAGGATATATTTCGAAACATTGATATACCGCTTGATTTTTCAAACGACCTGCATGACCTAGTGGCGGAATTTAAAATCTAAAGTCCCGCTCCGGTGATAAAGGGCTTCCCTCAAAATGGGGGAAGTCTTTTTATATATGTCATCCAGTTGGGATACAGGCAAGGGATTTTCCCCAAAGCCGCATTCAATTGTAAAGCCGGGACGGTTAAAGGTGGCGATAAACCAGTCGCGGTATCCGGCGTGGGAGGATTCGTCGGGGACATCCTCCAAGCGATATCCGCTTACCTCGGCGAATTTTTTTGCCATCTCTTCCGCGCCGGGCGGGTCAAAATTCATATACCGCCAATAAATCTCCTCTCCCTGGGTGTGTAACGACAAAGTTAAGGCGAAATCGTTGATTTGAGTATATGCGGCCATGGCACAGCTTTCCGGCTCGGAGAGGGGCTTTAGCCCTACATAATCGCGGGGGCCGGGGACAGTGTATCCCTTGGCAAACTTAAAAGCCTTGGCCAAGTCCCATCCCGCCGGATAGTTGGAATTCAGGTCCACGCCGCAGGCATTGGCCTTCCAGCCCGGCTCGTTTTCTACCAAGTCCACTCCGTCGGGGTTTACGAGAGGTATGCAGTGTAAGGTAATCTTATCCCACAGCGCGGCCTGCGATTCATAGCTGCCGGCGCATTCTTCCAAAAACCGCATAAGAATCAGCGAGGTTATCCATTCGTTGGCGTGATGGGTGGCGTTTATCATAATTTCCCGTGGGCCGTGGCCGATGGTCAGCGCGTACAGCGGGCGTCCAAGGCGGCTTGTTCCGAAAATGGTCAAATCTATAAACGGGTACGTTTTGATAAGATTTGAAATTGCTTCGGCTAAACCTGCGGAGGTTAAAGGCTTATTTTCTATCATGAATATCATCCTAACTTGGTTTTTGCGGTTTCAATACTATTCTATGCTGTATGTCAGGGAAGATGTGAGACCCAAATCAAGGAATATTTCCCCCTTTTCGCACTATAATAGGTATAGACAATTCCATCGAGAATGGGTTCAGTCATCGCGCAAAAAACGCCGCCGACGCAGTCGCGGCTTGCGCTCGACTTCACCGTTCTCGATTGAAATTGCTATATAAGGGGTGATTTTTTTGGCGTTAAAATTAATCCTTGCAATAACGGCCACAGTAACCGGTTTATTAATACTGGCGTTTATTATAAGACCCTCCGCCGAAGAAGACAGAATTTACACGCATATTTACATACATGAAGTATCCGTGGGGGGGATGAGCAGGACGGAGGCAGAGGCGGCGTTAATGGAGCGGTTTCAGCCGGGGCTTGAGGCGCGGAAAATAAGCTACGCTGTAAACGGCGAGGTAAAGGCGGAGTTCACCTTTGCGGATTTCGGCGCGGCCTTTGATTTTGGCGAGCTGGTGGATTCCGCGTTGGAGTACAGCCATTTGCGCAATCTGCCCCGCCGGATAGCCCGTCTTTTAGGCCGCCCCCATGAGATAACCGACTCGCCGCACCTCATTTTCAACCCAGAGCGTATGGAGGATGTCATGGCGAAGCTGTCCAAGGCCCTTGATAAGACGCCCCGTAATGCGGCTTTCGCGGAAGAAAACGGATATTTGGTAGTGAAGGAAGAGCAGTCGGGGCACGGTGTTGACATTGAGGCCGCCGCTATTGCCACTCAAGAAATTTTAAGCACCCTCCAGGACGGTCTAATTGAGCTGACCATAAAAACAGTCCAGCCGCGCTACACCACAAGTGATTTCGAATTTACAAAATCAGTGCTGGGTTATTACGAAACACCCTATCTCCACGGAGAGGAGGACTCACGCACCCGCAATGTGCGCCGTGCTTCGCAAAGAATCCACAATCAGGTGCTGTATCCCGGAGAGACATTTTCCGCCGGGGCAACAATTGCCGCAAACGACCCAGCCAGCGGCTATGAAACGGCCATTGTCCTTGTTCGCGGTGAGCCGGTGGAGGACGTGGGCGGCGGGGTCTGTCAGGTTGTAACCACTCTGTACAACGCTGTTCTTCGCGCTGAGCTTGAGGTCGTGCAGCGGCACAACCATTCCGCAAGGGTAAGCTACGTAGACCTAGGCTTTGATGCAACCGTAGCCGGGGATTATTTCGATTTGAAATTTAAAAATAATACTCCACACCCGTTATTAATCGTAAGTCGCACGAAAAATGGAATCCTGCACGTGGGAATATATGGTTACGAGGCCCGCAACCCGGGGCGAAGCTTACGTTTCGCGGCGCGTCAGGTGGAGCTGATTCCCCCCGGGCCTTACCGGGAAGTGGTGGACCCCTCCGTTCCCCTTGGGGAAAAATTCGTAACATTGGAATCTCAAATGGGCTATCGCATAGAGCTTTATAAATATGTATACATGCACGGCCGGCGCGTGGAGGAAGTGAAAATAAACACTTCCGTATACAAACCTTTACAGGGGGTTATTGCCATAGGCGCGGGTTGATTGTATACTCTTCCCAAAGGAGGTATACCATGCTCGATTATGCCGAGGAAATCAAAAAAAGGGTCAAATTTATTCAGGATACAGTGGGGGCATCCAACGCAAAAGGTATTGTTTTTGCCAACAGCGGAGGCAAGGACGCCGCGCTTACGGGGATTTTATGCAAAATGGCCTGTGACAACACGGTTTCTCTAATTCTGCCATGCGGAGTTGAAAGAAGCTATAAATCCGACAGGACGGATGCGATGTCACTTTCGAAGCAGTACGATATAGCCACTCGTGGCATAGATTTGGCCGAAACCCAGGAGGCGTTTTTGCGCTCGGTAAATGCAGACACTCACATAACGCCAAGGGCTTTGGCAAATATCGCGCCGCGCTTGCGAATGATGGCCGTCTATGCGGTGGCCACAAGCGAGAACCGTTTAGTGGCTGGCACGGGCAACCGCAGCGAATACTATTTGGGTTATTTTACAAAATTCGGCGACGGAGGTTACGACTTTAACCCCATAGCCGACCTCACCGTCACAGAGGTATTAGACTTTCTGCGCTATCTTGGCGCGCCGGAAAATATTATAAATAAGCCGCCGTCGGCCGGACTGTACGAAGGGCAAACCGACGAGGCTGACTTGGGCATTACCTACGAGCGCATTGACAAGTATATAACCACGGGCGAGGCCACTTCAGAAGACAAAACCTTAATTGACCGCTATCACAACTCCACCGGGCACAAACGCAGGCTTCCCCTAATGTACGGACAGGATTAAATTAACAGCCATGCCGTTGTGGAAGGAGCATGTTAAATGGAAAACACTCCTACGGCCAAGAGGGGCGTAAGCACCTTGGCTAAGATTTTAATTGCCGCGGTTTTGATACTCGCGGCTGTTTTGGTTCAGATTTTTGTAATATCCGGGATGGGACAAGCCCGCGACATGCGAATGGAATACACGGGACACGGAGTCTCATATGACTTTGATGCCGGTGCGATGTTCCATTCCAATGACTCGCGGTTTTTTTATTTCGCCACCCGTGACGTCATCCGGCTGGTTCCCTCCAACGGAAATCCCGCCGCCTGGTCGGAGACATTCAGCTTTACCCGGCCGATAATGGCCTCCGCCGGAGATTTTGTAGCCATAGCCGACTATCGAGGCCGCCGCGTGTATGTGTTTAACGCCTCCGGGAGGGTGTTTCGGGCAGATGTCAGCTACCCGGTGCTCAGCTTTACGATAACAGACACCGGGCTTTTGACGACAATTTTAAGCTATGACACGGGTTTTGGTGTGAATATTTTCACCCAGCGGTATGACACCTATCCCGGCTTGTACTCATGGTCCGTACACGAATTCGACGGAATATATGTTCCCGTTTTGGCCGAGGTAAGCAGCGACGGGCAATATATCGCCATTGCCGTGGTGGATTTAAACGTTGTGCCCAACACAGAGGTTTTGCTTTTATATGTAAACGCCCGGGACGCTTGGGGCACAGACCGTGGGCTTTTCGCGACGGAACGCTTCGACGGACAGCTGGTGACGGCCATGCGATTCATGGACGGCAACCGGCTTATTGTGGCCGGCACCGAGGAAATCAGATGCTTCCAAGTAGGCCCGGGTCACGCTCAGATACGCGAGGTATGGGGGGGAGGGATTCAGCTGCACAACAGGCTCTCCCATATAGAATTCTACAACGGCTCACACTTCGCATTTGTTACAGATGACCGTTTCGTCGGCACGGACGAGGGCGACCCCGTGGGAACTGTACGTATTTTCAGCGTAAACGGAGTAGAAACAGGTTCATTCCATCTAGGCCGCCGCGTGACGCATTTGCGAATGGGGCATAACGCGCTGATTGTGGGCGCGGACAGAAATTTCCACGCCATTGACCTGCGCGGCTCACCTCTATGGGAGCATACAACTCTTTACGACACCCGGGATTTATTATTTTTGGACAACACCGACACCGTGCTCATAGCCGGGGCAATGGGTGCGGGCGTTTACCGCCGCCGCAGAATACGCGAAAACGAACGTGATATGGGTATTCAAGACTTGGAATATGGCGATTTTAACTGAATCATAAAGGAAAGGTGGCCGTTAAATGAAACGGAACGACGATTTTGAATTGCGCCGCGCTCACTTAAAGGATTTGACCGACGAGCAGCTGCAAGAACGTTTTTGGCAATTGACGGGGCAGGTTGTGGACCCGCTGTTAAAGCTGGGTTATGAGAACACTACTCCCGCGATTGAACGCAGCGTTTTGCTGCGTATGGGCTTCTCTTCGCTGGAAGTTAAGGAAATAGTTGAGGGCGCATTAAAGCGCGGCTTGCTTGGACATGGCGCGGGAAATCTTGTATACAAGCTTTCTAAGAAAAAAAATATTCCTATACGCGAAGCCGGGCTTCTCTTGGCCGAGGGCAAAGATTGGGAGGCGGCGGTGTGATGCGTTTAAATATTGAAAAAATTCTTGAAAATTTAGAAAATTACCGCCCGCGTCGGCGTGGCTGGACATGGCGCAAGCATGTGCCGGATTTAAAAATGGGCGCGTTTACGTATCGCGAGGCCTCCGAGCCGCTGAAGGAAAGCGTACCGCTGATTACCGCCCATCATTTTGACAATATTGACCCACAGCCTTTGCCTGTGATTACAACGGAAATCGCCTCCGGGCGTTTTGAGGACGACATCCGGCGCATGAGAATGGCGGCGCATCACGGCGCGGACCATATCATGGTAATACGCACGGCGGGGCAAAGCCACTTCGACGGGCTGATTGAAGGCACACCCCAGGGTGTGGGCGGCGTTCCGATTACTCGCAAGCAGGTTCGTGCCCAGCGTAAGGCTTTGGACTTCATTGAGGACGAGGTGGGTCGGCCGATTAATTATCATTCATATGTATCCGGCGTGGCAGGGCCGGACATCGCCGTAATGTTCGCGGAAGAGGGAGTAAACGGCGTTCATCAGGACCCGCAATATAATGTAATTTACCGCAATATAAACATGGTGCGCTCATTCGTGGACGCTTGCGAGTCCAAGAAGCTGATTCAATGGGCAGGCCAGGCACAAATCGACGGAGCCCACAACGCCAACGCCACCGCCCGCGACGCTTGGAAGGTCATGCCGGAGCTGATGGTTCAGCACGCGATTAACGCGCTGTTCTCCCATAAGGTGGGCATTCCCAAGGAGAATATTTGCCTGTCAACCGTGCCGCCAAGCTCCACCCCCGCGCCCAGCATTTTTATGGATTTGCCCTATGCCGTGGCATTACGCCAGCTTTTTAAGGGCTATAGAATGCGTGCGCAAATGCACACCAAGTATATCGAAAGCTCCACCCGGGAAGCCACCGTTACCCATGTGCTGAACATGCTGGTTTCCAAGCTTACCAGCGTGGATATTCAGTCCACGATTACCCCCGACGAAGGCCGCAACGTGCCCTGGCATATGTATAACATCGAGGCCTGCGACACCGCCAAACAGGCACTTTTGGCCATGGACGGCCTACAAGAGCTTGTGGAGCTTAAAAAGGACGGGCCTTTGTTAAAAATGGCACGGGAGCTGCAAGAGCGGGCAGTTTTGTTCCTGGAGGAAATGGTGGAGCTGGGTGGATATTTCTCTGCCGTGGAAGCTGGTTTTTTTGTGGACAGCGGCTCCTATCCCGAGCGCAACGGCGACGGAATTTTTAGGGAAATTGACGGCGGCATTGGCGCGGGAACGGTTATTCCCCGGGAAAAGGATTATTTCGCCCCGGTGACGGCTCATTACGGATACAATAACGTAGCTCAATACGACCCCGGCGCGGTTGACAATCCCTCCAGCCTAATCGGCGGCTGCACTTTGGAAAATCCCGAAAAAATCATTTATATCGACGAGCTGGACGACACCGACAATGTTTATGAGCGTATGAAGGATTTGGGCGATTATCACGCTGGCACAAAGCTGCGCCCGGAAATGGAATGGATGGCGGACGGTACTGTTTTAATCAATATGTGCTTCCCCACAGATGTGCGCCGCGCCGAGGCTGCCGCATTGGAATGCGCAAAGGCCATGAACCTGTCCGAGGCCGCAATTATCAGCCGCGAAATTCTGCACAATGCGGAGGGTACGCGCATTGAGCTAAAAGGCAAGCTGAATATTGATATCGACACGGCGTCGCTGGTTCTCGCGCCAGAGCCGGATATTCTTAGTGACGACGAAATCCGAGCCGACATTGAAGCCAACCCCATGACCATCGTGTGCGGCACCGTAGGCGAAGACGAGCACAGCGTCGGCCTGCGGGAAATCATTGACATCAAGCATGGCGGTATTGAAAAATATGGCATAAAGGTTCATTATTTGGGAACCTCCGTGCCGGTGGAGAAACTCCTTGGCGCGGCGGTCGAGTTAAACGCCCAAGCGGTTTTAGCCTCGGTGATTATAAGCCACGACGATATCCATTATAAAAATATCGCGTCAATTGACCGCCTTGCCCGGGAAATGGGCATCCGCGAAAATATTATTTTTGTAGCCGGCGGAACCCAAGTGGCCTCCGAAACTGCCGTAACCCACGGCGCGGACGCCGGCTTCGGCCGGGGCACAAAGGGTGCGCATGTAGCCACCTTCCTTGTAAAACGCCGCCGGGAGATGAGCACGACAAGCTGACGGCTGGGGGATGAAAATGTGAAAATAGACGTACTTGTTGCGGAAATTGGCTCGACTACTACCATTGTAAGCGCGTTTAACGGAATGGGCACGAATAACCCTGTCTTTATCGGGCAGGGGTTCGCGCCCACTTCTATTGCGCAAAACGATGTTCGAATTGGCCTTAACGCCGCCATTGATAATTTGCGAAGCAATTTGCGCGACAGCTGCGGCGGTTTGGGCAGCAACTTTTCAAGCGTGGGAAACCTCGAATACACCCGGATGTTAGCTACCTCCAGCGCGGCGGGGGGGCTTCGCATGACGGTACACGGGCTGGTTTATGACATGACCGTCCGCGCCGGACAGGAGGCCGCCTTGGGCGCAGGGGCAAATATCCACATGGTTACGGCGGGAATTCTTCGGGAAGAGGATTTGGCAAAAATCGAAAAAATCGCGCCCAACTTGATTTTGCTTGCCGGTGGCACGGACTATGGCGAGCGGGAAACGGCTTTAAAAAACGCAGAATTATTATGTGCGTCGGACTCAAAGGCTCCGGTTTTGTATTGCGGCAATGTGCAGAATCACGATGCGGTGCGAAATTTCTTTGAAAAAGCCGAGCGAAAGTTATACATCACACAAAACGTCTATCCCCGTTTGGACGAGCTGAACGTCGAACCTGTGCGCGAGCTGATTCAAAAAGCATTCGAGGAGCATATCACCGAGGCCCCTGGCATGGCGCAGGTGCGCGAAATGGTCAATGGAAAAATCATGCCCACCCCCGGCGCGGTAATGGAATGTGCAAGGCTCATGCACCGGGAAATGGGCGATGTAATCGTAGTAGACGTTGGTGGCGCAACCACGGATATACATTCCGTAACCGAGGGAAGCGAGGAATACCGCCGTATTCAAACCTCACCCCAGCCGCTGGCTAAGCGCACCGTAGAGGGCGATTTGGGCGTATATGTAAGCGCGAAGCATTTATGCGAAATGGTGGGCTATGATGTGCTGGCAAAGGAAATCGGCTTTGATGCGACAGAAATCACATATCAGCCCATTCCCGAAACACCCGCGCAGCTAGCCCTTACCACCGCTTTAACACGCCATGCGGCAACCTTGGCCATAAAGCGTCACGCGGGCCGCTTGCGATACACATTCGGGCCGGGAGGCCGCCACACATGGGCAGATGGGCGCGATTTGACAAAAATAAAATGGTTAGTAGCCACCGGCGGGGCTTTAACACGCCTCCCCGACCGTGCCGTCATAATGGAAACCCTCCGCGACCTAAATACGGACTCAATGATGCTGTACCCGCGTCCTGGTGAGTTGCATTTGCTCGAGGACCGCCAATATATCATGGCGTCGCTGGGCGTTCTGTCCAGCGAGTTCCCGGAAGAGGCAGCTATTTTAATGAAGTTGAATCACTGACATACGGAGGAAATCAAATGTATCCGCGATTAAAAATCGACTTGAAAAAATTTAAGCACAATGCCAAAATTTTACTAGACCTGTGCAATTCGAAGGGTATTTCCGTGGCGGCGGTGACGAAGGTATTTTGCGCCGCACCGGAAATGGTAAAAGTCTTGAATGACCTGCCTTTTGAATTTTTGGCGGATTCGCGGCTGGAGAATATCGAAAGCTACCCTGCGCAGCGCAAGGCACGGACGCTACTACTTCGCCTCCCCTCCCCTTCGGAGGCGGCGCGGGTTGTGGCAAGCTGCGATACTTCGTGCAATTCCGAGCTGTACACCTTGCGAAAGCTTGCGGCAGCGGCCACCGCGCAGGGCAAGAAGCACGGCATTATCCTAATGGTTGACTTGGGCGACCTGCGCGAGGGGATTTACTATAACAATGAGGCTTTGCTTAACGAAACGGCGGATTTTATCCATGCCCAAGAGGGCCTGACACTGGAGGGATTAGGCGTAAACCTCACCTGCTACGGCGCGATTTTGCCCACGCCGGATAATCTGCAAAGGCTGTGCGGCATGGCGCGAAAGCTGGAAGAACGGCTTGGGACGCCGCTAAAAATCATTTCCGGCGGCAATTCCAGTTCTTTATATCTTTTGGAAAAAAACGAAATTCCCGCGGGCGTGAACAACTTACGCCTGGGCGAATCCATCGTGCGGGGCATGGAAACCGCATTTTCCACTCCATATCCCGGGCTGGCTGTGGATGTAGTTACTTTGGAGGCCGAAATCATCGAAATCATGGAAAAGCCCTCCTTTCCCGAAGGAAAGAAGGGCGGGTTTGACGCCTTTGGCCAAGAGCCCCACTTCGAAGACCACGGAATCCGCCGGCGCGCCATTTTGGCTGTGGGGCGGCAAGATACGGATTTCGAAGGACTAACCTCCACCGATAACCGGATAAAAGTAGTGGGCGCAAGCTCTGACCACTTGATTGTAGACATTACAGATTCCGAAAAAGCTTTAAGCATAGGCGATACGCTGGAATTTTCCATGTCCTACGGGGCGATTTTAGCGGGCTTTACGAGTAAGTATGTTGAGAAGCATTTCAGTGAATGAATTCTCATTCATTATTCCCGATACAGCGGCAGGCTCATACAACGTGGGCCACCACGCCCTCGGGACAGCTCGGAGCTGGGGATTTCCAGCACCTCAATGCCGTAGTCTTCCCGGAAAATTCTGTTGGTGACATAGTTGCGGTCGTATGTGATTACCACGCCGGGGGCAACGGCAAGGGTGTTGCTTCCGTCGGACCACTGCTCCCGCGGGCCGGCAATTACATCCCCGCCGGCACAGGGGATTAACTCCACCTCATCCAGCTCCAGCAATTCCATCAAAGCCGCCTTAAGCTTTTTAAGGGGCTTTATTTTTATTGCCGCATCACAATCGCTGTGCTCTATAATGTAGGAGTCTATTTCCCCGTGCTTGTCGAAAATGTCTGTGTGAATAGTAAATTTATTGTGGTCAAGCATGGTGAAAACAGTGTCAAGATGCATAGACGCCCGTTCCTTGGGGATATCAACCGCCAACACCCGCTTGACGCCGCTTTCACCCGCGAAAAGATTTTTGGCCAGCTGCTCGATGGCCGCCGCCGACGTCCTTTCCGATATGCCGATGGCAATGGCCTCTGTGCTCAGAACCAGCACGTCGCCACCCTCAATGCTGAAGGGATAATCCCTGTCCAGCCAAACGGGAATATCAGCCCCTGCGAACCTGTCATGCTTATCCAGAATGAACTTCATAAACAAGGATTCTTTTCGCCTTGCGGGTTTGTTCATTTTGCTTACAACGACGCCGCACCCGATGCAAGCTGTCAAGTCCCGTGTAAAATACAAATTGGGCATGGGGGATACATAAAACGGATAATGGTGCGCCACCTCGGCAAGCAGGCTTTTCCTCTCGGGGATTTTTAGGCCGTCATCGTCCTTCCTTACGCCGCCCATGATTTTCTCCACCATTTCCCCCGCGGAGAATTTGAGCAAATATTCCTTTACCTTTTCACTGACATACCCATACAAGTGATTGCTCTCTCTCAAGAGGCGATTTAAAAACTCCTCCTTAAGCTCGTCAGTTTTTAGGGCCTCGGCCATAAGTGTCTCCAAATACAGCACCTCGGCCCCCCTGTCCGTAAGTACTTTGACAAAAGCGTCATGCTCCTCCTGCATTTTATGCAAGTACGGAATCTCGTCAAAAAGAAGCGTATCCGCATAGTCAGGCATGAGATTTTCAATTTCAAGAGACGGACGCTTTACGATTACTGTCTTCAAAATCCCAATTTCAGACTGGATTTTTACATTCATTACCTCGCCTCCTAGTGATTTTTTTATTCTATAGACGTTTCCGTTGAAAATGGGCTCAGTCATCGCGCAAAAACCATGTAAACGCCGCACTAGGCGGCGTCTTGGATATACATGTTGTGCGGATGCGAATCATTTATCAAATACCTCATCTAAGCAATCAAAGACTAATACTACGTACAATATGCTGTGCGTTGCTCACTTCTTGTACAAACGGGTCATCGAATTCGCCTTGTAACCCAGCTACGGCCAAAATATTATTTTTGAAAACTTGTGCAAGTGCTTTACCGACTGATGCACAGCACAAAAGTTTATTAAATGCATGAACCTTTTCTGTTGAATACCCAGTAGCCTTTAACGTCTTGCGGTCGTCCGCCGTTAATAGCGGGCTAAACTTAATACTGTCGCACAGCATTTCAACGACACGATCAGCTAATACGATAACATTAATTTTATTGGCTTTAAAAGCCATCTCCACATCATAAACATCATCATTTTCTTGGCAGAAATGCTTCAAGATGGATTCAGATAGAATAGCTTTCCTAGTTTCATGATTACTACACACATAATCCTTAAAAAGATTATTGTAGTATGTAGGTTTGACGTAGCTGTAATGCCCTTTAAGTAACACCGCAAACGCCCCTGGCATCAATGCCAGTATTTTTTGTTTTTTATAATACGCATCAGGGTCTACTGTAGGAATCATTCTCTTGTATGCCATTCACGCAAGTCCCTTTCTCTAAGATACACGCTCTATAAAAACCCTTAGGCGTTCATCGAACTGCACTTCATCGCTGTACTCATATCCGAATTCATCCCAACCTGGGTTTGATTTGGTAAAAATGAACTTTGATATGGAGTCGTCAATGGTGTCGTCGGCCAAGGGCATTATTTCACGGTAACCCACATTATGCCACGCAAAGCTTGCAAACTCCTTTACTAAATCATTCGCTTGCTCAAAGAACAATCCTTTTCTTGGTTCATTGTTTATACATCCATGCGGCTCCTCAATAAAAACTTTGTCGCCATCGTCCCAAATAAACGCATGGGTAGCACCGAAAAGGGTTTGCTCTAAGGTGGTGGCTTCAGTGTAGTTCAAATGCCCGCCATTCCCTAAAAGCCCCTCTTTTATTAAATCATTTATTAATGGGTTGCTCCCGTTTTCTTCCCCATATAATAACTTGCCGCAGGTTGATTCAAACAAGCCGCCGCGTTTAATTAAATCAATGATAGCCCGCCTGACGGCGAATTCGCTTAACCGCAACAATTCCCCACAGTTTGCGCGAAAGGTATTGTTACACCCATTTATATATTCGGCGGTTTCTTCCGCGCCCAGCAAACGCGGCTGCACATGCGGGTAACGTTTTCTCAACGAACGGTAAAAATCAAAACCGGTCATGGTAACCCTCCTTTTAATAATTGCTCTGCCTTGTAATCAGGGCCCGCATCTTGATGCGACGCGAACCCTCCCACTCAGCGAATGGAGGGTCGCAACTTGTCAATCGTATACGTTTTAAGCTACCTCTACTCATACACTATGCCTCGCACATAAATTCGGATACAACGAATGGCCATTTTATTAAATGTATATAATGCAATATCCCTGCTTATTCGTATTAAGCGGTGAGGACGATGCGAAAGGTGCGCAATAACACCATTAATTTATTTGTCAATGGCACATCTTGGGAAATAATATTATTTGCCGAATTCATCGTTAAGAGAATAACATATAAATCTAAATATGCCAATAACAATTGTTTATTTTACGCTTACAGTTTGGTATGTACAGAAAAAGAATTTGACAAGGGGGTATTTTTATGCAAACATACCGACGAAAAGAGGGATAAACACTATGACACGACTGATAGAACTTGTGGATATTACAAAAGTGTTTGGAAAGCAAACAGTGCTTAACCATGTGGATTTATACATAAGGCAGAACGAATTTGTTACACTGCTGGGGCCAAGCGGATGTGGAAAGACCACTACCTTGCGTATTATCGGTGGTTTTGAGCAGCCTACGGGCGGCGACGTGTTTTTTAACGGGGAGTCTATGCTAAAAACGCCGCCCCATAAGCGAAAGCTAAACACAGTATTTCAAAAGTACGCGCTGTTTCCAAACATGAACGTGGCGGAGAACATCGCCTTTGGGCTGAAAATAGAAAAAGTTCCCAAGAACATCATTCAGGAAAAAGTAAAATCCATGCTTAAGCTGGTAAATCTGGATGGCTTTGAAAAACGCCAAGTTACGGCGCTTTCAGGGGGGCAGCAGCAGCGCGTGGCAATTGCACGAGCACTGGTAAACGAGCCGCAGGTGCTTCTACTAGACGAACCTCTGGGCGCGCTGGATTTGAAGCTGCGCAAGGAAATGCAGGTAGAGCTGAAAAACATGCAGCAAAAGCTGGGAATTACCTTTGTATATGTAACCCACGACCAAGAAGAAGCTCTGACCATGTCGGACACGGTTGCAATCATGAACGAAGGAAAAATTCTGCAAATAGGCGTCCCGGAGGATATCTACAACGAGCCCAAAAATGCTTTCGTGGCAAATTTCATAGGCGAAAGCAATATTCTTCCTGGCAAGATGCTTGAGGACTTCCGTGTGGAATTCGCCGGGGCGGCTTTCACCTGCGTGGACAAAGGTTTTGACAAAAACGAACCCGTTGACATAGTAGTCCGGCCGGAGGATATTCGTTTAAATGACAAAAGCACCCCTTCGGACGGAGTCCTAAAGGGCATGGTCTCACAAGTAATCTTCAAGGGCGTTCATTACGAAATGCGCGTAGAAACGCCGGGAATCTCTTGGAAGGTTCACAGCACCAAGCAATCCCCGGCGGGTTCACAAGTGGGGCTTTCCATTGCCCCGGAATCGATTCACGTAATGAAGGGGCCGTCTCGCTAAGAGGACCGGATATCAGCGGTGCGCCGGGCCCAAAAACCCCGTGAATTGCGCAGAATTTGCGAACAGTGTAGCGCATGGCGGCAACTAGAAAGGCGAGAATTCGTGCAGATGATTAAATCTGCAAGCGAATTCCCGCCTTTCTTTGTCGCCCCAGCCGAC
>WQSB01000071.1 GCA_009788085.1 Defluviitaleaceae bacterium | reverse complement strand
TGGGTTACAGTGTGGCGGCTCCCGCAGGGTCATTTACCGACATAGCCGGACATTGGGCGGCGGGGAATTATATCTTGCCCGCTACGGCCGCCGGAGCGTTCGTTCCCGGCGGGACATTTAGGCCCGATGACCCCATCACCCGCATAGAGGCGTTTGCCGCTCTTTCAAGGGCGTTGGGCTTGGATATATCCAATCAAGCACCTACCCATTTTACTGACGACGCGCTGCTTACCCCGGAGCTTAGGGGCGTGGCTAACGCTATTACCGCAGCCGGAGTCGTGCAGGGTATGGGAGACGGCAGGTTTGGAGTTCACGAACCCATTCAGCGTGCTCACATAATGCTTATTTTCCACAGAAGCATATCCGCGTTTGTTCAGTCTTCAACCACATTGCCTGCGGGCCTTTCCGGTTTTGTGGTTGTCAGAACGCCCGGTGTAACGATAACCGGCACCGGTGCTGTTAATGCCAATCTTATTATTGCGCAGGGCGTGGGTGACGGAGTTGTTACTCTGCAAGACGTAAATCTTCTCGGCAGCCTTTTGGTAAGAGCCGGCGGGTCTGATTCCGTGCACATTGTCGGCACCAGCATTATCCGCAATGTCGTGGTTGAAAGAGGCGGCGCGGAAGTTGCCATAAGGGTTGGCGAGGGCGCGTCCGTAAATAGTATCAGCGTTTCCAGCGGCGAAGTTGTTGTGTCCGGTGTTGGCGACTATGTGCCCACCGTTGCCCGCATCGAAGTCGAAAGCGGCGCGACCGTTATTATTGACGCTTCCGTTATAGTTGCCGGCCTTGAAATAGTGGGTGACGATGTAACTGTCATCATTTACGGTACGGTTGAAGAGCTTGCAATTATCGGCGACGGCGTCGTTCTTGAAGTAGCCGAGGGCGCGGTTATTGAAGTTCTTGTTGTTGAGGGCGAAGGCCTTGAGGTTGACAACCAAGGCGAAGTCCAAGCTCTTTACGTAGACGCCGATGTGCTGGGCAGCTTGGAATGGGAAGGCTACGACGCCGATGTAGAAACCATTACCATAGATGGCGAAGCGCAACCGGAGCCCGGTCTAGAGACTCCCGTTCAACTGCCCCCCACTCCGCCCGTAGCCCAACCACCGGCCGGTGACACGGTTGCACCCACACCACAATGGCGACCCTTAACGGCATTTATTTATGACAGCGAATACATCGGGGACCTTACTTTCTTTATAGTGGAGCTTCAGGGCACACACGCAAACAGACGCTTAGGCACAAATACCGGCCAAGTCCGGATTATGCATGGCGGCGTATCTTTAATAACTGATATCAGCGACACGGTTGTTATAAATGGCCAGCGGCAAATCCGTTTTGTGCTTGAAGGAAGCATCAGCATCAGGGACATAGTTATTGAATATTTAAGATGAGGGGGTATAAACTGTGAGAAGACAATCAAAAAAACGTTCCGGTATAGTTAAAAATATAACTACAGCGGCAGTTGTAGTTGCTCTTACATCCGGTAGCTTCACGGCTTATGCCGCCGAAGGGATTACCGAGCTACGCGTAAACACCACCGGAGAACCCGGCTACGGCACAACTATTAGCGTCAGTGCGTTAGATGACGACTTCTATCGTAATGCTGTAATCAATGCATTTTTAACCGGGGATACACTTTTGGCTCATCGCGGTGGAAACTGGTACGAAATAAGTGAGACGGCATATGCCGAACGCGGTATTTTGGGTGGGGAAACTGCCAGCAATGGCGAAGACCACCCCCAATGGCTTCCGTATGACGAAGACTAATTAACAACATTGTGGGACTGTCTCGCGAACGGCATCAGGATGCGGACGCGAGACGGCCCCATTTCTTTTTTATCTTAATACATAGGTGATGCTCTATGTTAGATTACATAATTTACTGCGGGCAGTCCTTGTCTGGCTTGCGGGAAACAATCCAAAGCTTTGCCCCTCCCGAAGAGGAAGGCACAGAGGAAGCAGAACAGCCAAGGGTTTCCATAACTGTACTAACGGACATATATCCCTACGAATTTAATACGGATGACTTTGCCCTGTATTTGGAAGAACAGGATAAGGGTACGGTGTTTGCGTGCACCTCGCAATTTTCGGGCTGTGACGCGGCGGCTGTTTTAATGCTTTCGGGCCAGCTGCTAAACCCCGCCGCACTAAAGTACATAGACTATTTTTTCCAAGACAGCGACTGCCCGCTGGTTTTTGTTCCGGTGCTTGACGAAAACGAGACTATGCCGGAGGAGCTTTTTGGCTTGCCTCCCGGTGGCATTTTAAGCGATTTTTCGCTGCTGCTTAAGCATAATTTTGTTTGCGCCGCCACAGACCCGGGTCTTTTTGATTTCAGCCGCGGATTTATGCCGGCCGTACTTCGCGCCGCTGTTGCCGCTGGGCGTTTCGGCGTATTAAACGCTGTTTCTTGCGCCGGAAAGCAGAACTGTCACGTTCCGGCAATGGATTTAACCGATGAAAACATGGATTTATTGCGCTCATATATAACACCCAGTCTGCTTGAAAAAAAACCGGCTCTGCAAATAACAGGCGTATCCAATTATTATTCCGACGCGGAAATAGAAGGTTTTTATTTCCCCGAATGCGAAAGCGACAGGCTGAAAATAAACGCGGCCCACACTTACTTTGAGGTAAGCCGGGTTTTCGAAACCGTGGAGGACAAGCTGTCCCCAAGGTTTTCCTTCAGGTGCAGGCTGACGCTTGAAAATAACAAAGCAACAGTGACCTTTAAGCAAAACCGCAAAAAAATCAGGGAAATAGGGTTCGCGGATGAATGCGCCCGCAATTACACTCTGGCAAAAAAAGACGGCACAATTGAAATAGAAAAAATCGCAATGCGTCCCCATTATAAGGTATCGTGCGTTATTCCCGTGTACAACGCGGAGGCGTACTTATCCGAGGCCGTGGAAAGTGTAATAAACCAAAGCCTGGATTTCTTCATTAATGTACAAATCATACTGGTCAACGACGGCAGCGACGACAACAGCCATGTTATTTGTGAGGAATTTGCGCAAAAATATTATTACAATATTGTTTATGTGCGGCAAGAGCATAAGGGCGTGAGTGCCGCCAGGAATGCGGGAAAACGCCACGCCATGGGCGATTACGTCGTTTTCTTGGATGCGGACGACATCTTGGATGATACTTTGCTGGAGCTTGGCGTAAAGTTTTTGGACGATGAGCAGGGTCTTGATTTTATCGCGTTTCCAACAAAATTGTTTGGGGAAAAAAATCTCCCTTCGCCTAGGCTGGAAGCCCGTTTTAAGGAAAACGGCATAGTTGATATCCAGCAAGAGCCCCAGAAAGTACAGTACAGCGCGTGCGGTGTTGTAATGCGCACAAGCGCGATAAAAGGCCTGTCTTTTAATGAGAATATGGCTGTGGCGGAGGATGCGGAATTTATGTGCCGCGCTTTGGCGGCAAAGCAGCGGTACATGGTATGCAAAGACGCTTTTTATAATTACAGAATTGTCTACGGCAAATATGACGGCGATTTAGAGCGGTATACGGCAACGGCTTTGCTTGCCGATTCCCTTGCGGATTCTCTTGTAGAATTTTCCGCATATGCCCAGAATGTGATTTTGCGTGACCTAAAGCGCGTTATACTGGACAGCGCACCTTCGGCACCGGCGGCCGCAACCGACGACGCTGATTTTGACAGGGTTATCTCAAGCGTCAGGCGGGCTCTTTCTTATGTGGACGACAATATTATTTTAAGCTCAAATAAATTCCCCGCCCAATCCAGAGAAAGCATGATGGGCTTAAAGCATGGCGGATTTTCGGGTTTAAGCCCCAGGCTGTACGACTTCGCCGATGTTCACTTAGACTATTTTCGTGAACGGAACGGCTTCCTCAGCATCAACGGTTATTTTAGCCTCCCCGTTTATGAAGGTGCGGCTTTGGCCGCCAGACACGCGGGCCGTGAATATATTGCTGAAACCTATGTTGACGAACGGGTTTCCGTGTGGGTCTACGACCGTTTGATTCACACAGCGCGCTCCTTTGAAATCCGCATCCCTTTATCTGAAATTCAAAGCGATGAAACCATAAGCCTGTATTTGAAGCATGGCAATGTATACGATGCGGTTACTTTGGTTTATCCTAAAAACTATGTATTTATCGGAAAGCAGCTAATAGCGTCCCCTATAGCTGACGGCATACAAACGTCGTCCTTAAAAAATATAGCCACAGCGGTAAAGAACGCTAGAATTCCCGCTGAAACTGCCAACGAGTATATGAGCTTGCGCCCGCTTTTTTCCGGGTCACGGATATGGCTTTTTGTTGACGGTCCCACCGGAGGGCTGGAGCAAAGCGCGGTGGCTTGGCTGTATGAGCATTGCGCCGGAATCGAAGACGGCATAGACAAGCGGCTGGTTGTCTCCCTCGATGATATGCCCGTAAGAGACGATAATTCAATAATCTACGGCTCAAAAACCCATACCTTAATGTGCCTGCTGGCGGAAAAAATATTTGTATCAGACATTTCCGAAATCAAGCGTCTAAAAAATCAGCAAAGCTTAACAACAGCCGAGTTTATTTTTATACCCAACGATGTGCTGACCATCACCGGCAAGACCGCTTTAAAAGCTTTGCTTGGCGCGCCTGTGGAAATGGTTGCCCTTATTTCCGGGGAAGAAAAAAATTTTTTACCCGCCGGAAAAATTACAGGCGTTGCCCGCGTAACAGGAAACCCCAGATACGACGCGCTTGTTGACCGCCACCAGCCGCGGATTTTATTTATGCCCGCGTCCCGAAGCAATTTGAACCTGCGCAAAAATGAGTTTAACCCGCAATTTCAAGACTCCGAGTACGCGACTGTCATAGGCGACCTGCTTCTGGATGAGCGTCTTCTTGACGCCGCAGACTCCTTGGGCATAAGTGTGGACTTCGCACCCCACGAGGACACCTACCTACATCTGTCCGGTTTCGACATGGACGAATCCATAAAAGTAATCCCGCCCTCAGTTTCCCGCCTGCGCCTATGCCAAAACGCCGCAATGCTCATCACCGATACCCTTCCCGCTCACAACTTTGCCTACATGGGTAAGCCCGTTGTATATTTCCAATTCGCCGGCGACGGCACCTTGCCTCAGGACGGCGCGCGCTTTGGCGAATCCGTGGAGGATTTTGAAACACTAATCGACCTGCTGATTGAATATATGCACAGCGGCTTTGCATTAAAGCCGCAATACGCCGCCGAGCGCAAAAAGCACTTTCCCCACAGGGACGGCACAAGCGGCAAACGGATTTACAAATCCCTTACGGAAGGAGGCTTATCGTGAATATTTCCATAGCTGTGGATTTGCTTAACGGGGAAATAAGCGATGATACAATTAAGAGCTTAAAAAACCTCCGTGACGCGGAAGACGCTAATTTCATTTTTATAACCGAAAAGAAGCGTTATGAATTGCCAGTGTCCGCGCTTGGCAACCTAAATTGGACAGCACGAAAGGAACCTGCAAATACAGATGGCATTCTTTTTGCAATATCCGGAAACCAAATTTTACATGAACTGACCATCCCATATCTAAAGAGCTTTTATCAGCATAATGAAATTCAATCGGAAATCCCCACCCATGTCCGTGCTTTGCTTATTTCCGAACGTAAACATGGCGAAGAGCTGCTAAAAGACGTAATTAACACGGATGTTGTCGAGTCACATTTTGTCAATATCCAATCCGTAAAAGAGGCAGACAATATTTTATACATTAAGGGAACAATAAATTCAGCTGCATATGAAAACGGCGCACGATTAACCGCCATTTACGGAGGTTATTGCTATGATGCGGAAATTGCCGACGATTTCGTACAAAGCATAAAATCTTTTATCTTTACGATGCCTCTAGCGTTAAACGCAGAGCTAAAGATATACATTCGAAACAGCATTTGCGAATTTTTACCAGTTAAAATTACCTTTGGTTTTATACCCGACGATGCGCAAAATGACACACTATACGCAAGCGAAAATTGCTTTATAACAAATGTAACAGACAGCAGCTTTGAAACTGTGACATTTGATGAGAATGAAATCATTAATAAGATTTTTTTATCGACAAGGGATGAATCATGGGAGCTTTCAAGCAATGTCTCACACTTACTAAATTATGCAATTGCCACTGCCCGAAAAAAAATAAAAACCAACGAGTGTATAAATTTTAACAACGAATACAAGCCTGCAATAATTTCAATTATCGTACCGGTATACAACGGGGAGGCGCATCTACCCGAAACACTGGAAAGCCTGTTAAACCAAACATTTCAAGATATCGAAATCATATGTATAGACGATTGCTCAGAAGATTCCACTGCCACCATCATCCGTGAATACGCGGAAAAAGACCCCCGCGTAAAAGGCATCTTCTTCTCCGAAAACAAAACCGCCTCTTTAGCCCGTAAAGCCGGAGTCTTGATGTCCAAGGGCGCGTACATCCTTTTTGTAGACGGGGATGATACCATTGACGAAACCGCATGTGAGACCATGCTGGCCGCCATGACGGAGTCAAACGTAGATGTTTTACATTTTAATGCCCAAATAATTAACTGCACTGAAATGCCCGAAAACCGCATTTCATATATGAAAAAATTTGTTTCACCTCACCCCGGGGAACTGCGCGACACGGATTTAGTGCTCTCCTGTTTTGAAGAAAGGAAATTCTGCTTTACCTTGTGGAGCAAGCTGTATCGTGCTCAAATATGTAAAATGGCGTTTCTTCATGTAGACGATACTCCCTTGCCCAAGGCACAGGACATGTATGCGGCGTTTCTGATTTATTTATACTCCAAGTCATATAAAGGTCTTCCTGAACTATATCTGTACAATTACAACTTTGGCCGGGGAAATACCGGGCATGAAGCAATGGGACTTGAGCGTTTTGAATTGTATTGCTCAATGGCGCGGGTATATAATGCCTTTTGGCATATTTTTATTAATTATGACCTTGAGTGCGTCTACTCCGGAATGCTGGAAAAGCTCAAAGGGCATTTGCTGACCGATTGCGTTGCAAATTGGCATCGCCTAAAGGCAGAAGACAGACCAAGGGGCTTTGAGCGCATGTTGACATCTTGGGGCACCGAGACAATTATCCCCTACTTTGCCGCGAAAAAATGGTACCAGCGCGTATCCATGACAAATGACATATTCTCAAATGATTTTCTGCCCCATAATAAACGTAAAATTAAAACCATCGGCACTTTTTACTATAATATCAAAAATGGTGGAGCGCAAAGGGTCGTCGTAAAGTTGTGCGAATACTGGCTTAACATGGGATATAATGTTGTGTTGTTCACGGATACCGGAAAAACCGACGATGATTACCCGCTTCCCCGTGGTGTTAAGCATGTGCAGTGGCCGGATTCCGTACAGCATGTTTCAGCAAAATATCTCGAGCGTTGCCGCGCAATATGTGCGTCTATGCGTACCCATGAAATAGATGTTATGGTTTATCAGCCATGGGTTTCCACGTCAGCTTTATGGGATATGCTTACGATTAAAAGCCTTGGTATACCTTTCGTAATGCATACGCACAATATTTTTTCGGCGTTTGTTGCCACGCAATTTCCCTATTTTGGTGAAATGCCGTACATCTACCGTTTCTTTGATTATACAGTCACCCTTACCCGCGTGGATGAAATGTACTGGAGCAATCATTGCAAGCGAGTTATTTACACATCAAACCCATTCACATTCTCATTAGATGATATAACCCCGGGCAATCTCTCCGGTCTTAATATACTATGGCTTGGGCGTTTATCCAAAGAAAAGAACCCCCTTGATGCCATTGAAATAATGAAAAGAGTAGCTGTACATGTACCGGAGGCGGTATTGCATGTGGTGGGGGATAATCCCCAATCCAACTACCTTCAATCCATGAAAAAGAGGACCGCAGATTACCGCTTAGAAAATAATATCGTCTTTCATGGCTTCCACAAAGATGTTAAAGAGTTTTACCGGCAAGCGTCCGTGTTTCTGATGACGTCCCAACATGAGGGCTTTCCGATGACCTTAGTGGAAAGCAGTTCCTTTGGCCTCCCCTGTGTCAGTTATGACATGCCCTATCTGGAAATGCATCGTGACGGACGCGGTCTTATTCGTGTACCGCAAGGGGATATTGAAGCGGCGGCAGACGCAGTTGTCTCTCTACTGTTGGACGAACAGCGAAGGACAGAGCTTGGTAAAGACGCACGAACCGCCGCCGAGGATATGAATAATTTTGATATCAAGGGCGTGTGGCGAAAAATTTTTACAGACCTTGAAATAGGAAATACTGACAATGAACACTCTTACAGCTACAGCCCCGAAACGAGCAAAATACTATTTGAAACATTGGCTATACACAGCGAAATGGGAAGTCAAATTCAACATAGCCGCCAAAAAGAGTTGAGCGATGCCAAGAAGATAATTGCTGATTTGCGAAAATAAACCAAAGAGGTGCTTATGATGCAAACATATTGGGAGCAACGTATAAAATTAATGTATTACAAATACATTGATGAGATGTTGTCTGTGCTGACCCTAGATGCAAAATCTATAATAGATGTTGGTTCAGGCGGTACGCCGATTTTGGAGCGGTTGGCATGGGTACCCAAAAAGCACTCATTGGATGTGAAGGTTCCATATAATTCTAATACTGTTTTAGGCATTAAAAAAGATTTTTTTGAGTTTACACCTGAGGAAAAATATGATTTTGCTACATGTTTCCAGTGCATTGAACATGTGACGAACCCAGAAAAATTTGTGTCAAAACTATTTGACATCGCAGATAAAGTTCTAATATCTGTTCCACATGAGTGGAAGCAGGGAGCGATAGAAGGGCACATCAACGACCCTGTAAGTTATGAAAATGTTGTTGAGTGGGCTAGGCTAAAACCCACGTATTTCATTATTGTAGATGAACCTTTTAATCTCATGTCAAAGAGGGCCATTTATTATTGGCATAAAAAAGGAGAACGGTTTGACTTTATAAATGCTCATAGACGATTTATAGGGATGGAGCTTAAAGTGTATGATTCAGATGATGGAGAAAACTAGCGTGAAGTTAATTGATATTTTCAAGCGCAAGGCTACAATCACCCGGAATACAAAGTAAATACATGTACACTTTATGACGCTTGACCCAAAACAGGAGAAACTATCATGCCTACTAAAAAAACAAAGAAGAACGATGTGTCTTCCGTTAATTTCATTAAAGACTTTGATTTATCAATTGAATCAAGTGTTAATGATTGGATTCAACAAATTGTCCCCGGCAAATCTTTTGCAGACCTTGGTGGCCTGTGGAACACGGTCAAGGAGCGTGTGAGTGTGGCCGCCCTTAACGGTGCTGTACAATATACCATGATGGATATAAGCCCGATGGATAATAAATGGTGGCAAGCATATCGAAAACGACTATCTGAATTCGAGGTAATAGGGGCAAAGGAGATAGAGTTAAATTGCATGGATTTAGATGCTGTAAAAAAAGTAGAGCCTGTTGATGTGTTGCATTGCAATGGCATCATATATCATATACCAAATTATTTTGAGTTTATCCGAAATATTATCAAATTATCAAAGGAGTATATAATACTCGGAAGTCAAGTTGTGCCTAACAAAATTGAAAATGAGTTTGGTTCAATTGAATTTCAATGTCCTGGACTCTTACCAAATGTGGGATTAAATCCTTCACAAAAACAAATACTCAAGCAGCATTATGCAAAAATATCTCCAAAGATAGTGAGGACAGATGAACACCCTAGACCAAACCTTGCAGATGATGACTTTCTAAGTGATTTTGGACCATGGTTCTGGTTTTTTACACCGGAGTATTTATACAATTTGTTGATTGATTTCGGGTTGCAAGTAATCGACCATAAATGCACATGGCGTGGATGGTCATATTCATTTTTATGCAGAAAGGCAGTGCCTATAGCTGATGCATCCTTTTTATATGTATAATCGGCGCGGAGTATTTGGCTAATAAAGTATCGGAAGTTAGCAAATAAATACTTTCGGATATGGCTTGTGCCAGCAGAATTCTGTCAAAAGGGTCTTTGTGGATTTTTGGCAAGGTATTAATTGACAGCACATGACTTGTGGCTATGGCCAGTTCCTCATAACCGTTATCCAAAAGCCCGCTATATAGCCCATAAGGGTCTACGTGAAAATCAGGGCGGCCAAGCTCTTGTTTTATGACAATCTCCCATATGCTTGCCGGGCTGAAATACAATGTGTTGGATTCATCAAGGATATATTTTTCGGCGTCGCAGGGCAATCTATCAATCGCGCTCCAAAGTAAAATATGTGTATCCAAAAGAATCTTCATTGTGCGCACTCCTCAAACAGCCCGACGATTTCTTCCGCACACATGATGTCAAAATTATCCGGCACACTTGCCCCCTGCAAAAATCCAACGCGCTTTTGTTGTTTGCCTGTCGAAACAAAAGGGATAACCTTTGCCATAGGCTTTCCGGCCTTGGCTATTATAAAGGATTCGCCTTTTGACGCCTTATCCACAAGCATGGATAAATGTGTTTTTGCTTCATGAATATTTACTTGAAGCATGTGCACTCACTCCTCAGTGAACTAAGTTGTTGAACTAAGTTTATTTCATTGTTGATACTTTGTCAAATGTAAGATAAGGAGCAACTATAATGAAAATTGCGGTAGCAGGTCTTGGTTATGTAGGTATGTCATTGTCTGTGTTGTTGGCACAGCGTCATGAAGTTTGGGCTTTGGACATTTCGGAGGAACGTGTGGGGATGGTTGCTTGTGGTAAATCACCTATACAGGACGAGGATATTGAACGGTACATAGCAGAGAAAAAGCTGAACTTGACCACCACCACCGACGCCGAAGCGGCATTTGCCGGCGCGGAGTACATTATTGTGGCAACCCCCACAGACTATGACCCTAAACTGAATTATTTCGATACCTCCAGTGTTGAAATGGTGGTAAAGCAGGCTCAGCAGATAACCCCTGAGGCCGCAGTGGTTATTAAATCCACTGTACCTGTGGGTTTTACGGAGAGCTTGTATTTTGATGGATATAAGCGTGTGTTGTTTTCTCCAGAATTTTTGCGGGAAGGAATGGCACTTGCGGATAATTTGAATCCTTCACGTATTATTGTAGGTGTTCCTTCGGGAAATGCAGAACTTAAAATGTGTGCGGAGAAGTTCGCGGATATTCTTAGACAAGGGGCATTGTCACAAAGTGTACCCATTCTTGTCATAGGGTCTTCCGAAGCAGAGGCAGTTAAGCTTTTTGCCAATACTTATCTTGCCATGAGGGTATCGTTTTTTAATGAGTTGGATTCATATGCCGAAACCCGGGGGCTTAGTACGGGGCAAATTATCAAAGGCGTGAGCTTAGACCCAAGAATTGGTAACTATTATAATAATCCCTCCTTTGGTTATGGCGGGTATTGCTTGCCTAAAGATACACGGCAACTATTGGCGAATTACGACCAAGTGCCTAATAATATTATTTCCGCAATTGTAGACGCTAACAGTACACGCAAGGATTTTATTGCAGAGCGCGTCCTGTCACGCAATCCTAAAATTGTTGGAATTTACAGACTTGCCATGAAAGCAGGTTCGGATAATTTCCGGCATTCGTCTATACAGGGGATTATGAAGCGCATCCAAGCAGAAGGTGTCAAAGTTGTAGTATATGAGCCAAGCATCAAGGATAATACATCTTTTCAAGTAGTTAGTGATTTGGAAGAATTTAAGCAAATGTCCGACGTAATTGTAACGAACCGATACAGCGAAAAGTTGGCATCTGTACAAGAAAAGGTGTATACACGGGATTTGTATAGGAGAGATTAACTATGGCAGCCAGAACTTCCGCAAGGATGACATATAAAGCGGAATGCACCCTTAAATATAGATACAAGTGCGAGCAGTGCAAGTTTGTAACATGGGAATTTGAATCGAAGCTGCAACAGATTGCGCAACACAGGCAGGCATCTGGCGGCAGATTTTCCGTAAATTTGGATTTGAATATTAAGGCTTTGGAAAATACGAAACAGCAGGCCCTTGAACGCTTGGAGAATCTTAAGGCCGCAATTAAAAAAATGGTTTATGAGGCTTCCTATGAAATTGTCGAGCCAAACGAGCCTTTTATTGTAGAATGCTATAACGAAGTGCTTTCGGAGGGGCAGGCCTGTCCCCGTTGCGGAAAACGCCAAACATGGTATCCCGCCGCTTACAGGCGTATTTCTAAATTTAAAAATGCTTTGCGCAACGCAATCGTTGCCGTTGTTGTCGGCAATGTCTTGGGTTTTGTGGCATTTGATTTAACCCCTCTTTATTTGATAATTGCCCAAGCGGTTCTTCTGGCTGGCGGAGGCTTAACCGGGCTTTTGTGTGCCACGTCGCGTATCAAATCGCGCAAGCAGCATTTTCAGGATACGCCCCGGCTTCGTGTACCTGTTATTACTTGGGGGGAACCGGTTGTAGAGCTTATGGGTGCTTCATCTATCCAGTATAACGAACCTGAAAACCCGGTTAAGGCAAAGGGTATTAAGCTAATTACCACTAAGCTGGATGTAAAAAAGGAAAGCTTAAGCCACTGGCATATGTACAATATAAAACACGACAACTTGTTATCTATTTTAGATATAATAGATAACAATTATGGCGTGTTTAGCATTATTGAAGAAGACTTTGACTCAATTCCGTTGTCTTATAAGCTTAGAAGGAAAATAAGTGAGTATGATTTTCAAGACTATATATTACAGTTGTGTGACGCGCTGGAGTTCCTACATCAGCAAGAGCCCCCTGTTTCTCACAACGCAGTTGCTGCCGAAAATATCCTAGTTGGAAAAGACAGGCTTGTGAAGCTGTCCAATTATGACAACATAACAATAGGCGGGACGCCCGCTGATGATATCGCCATGATTGGCCGCTTGATAGAGAGTGTAAATGAAAAATATATTAAACGCTATGAAGACGTTATAAAAAATTGCTTCGGCACATATCAAACAATTGATGAATTCCGGGATGAATTTACGCCTATTCTAAAATCACCATATGCAAAAATCGCCGGGTCGGTTGCAATGATTATTTTTATTATTATATTTATTTCCCGTCGTTTTTTTTGACCTCCGGGGTATCCTTCCCTATCATTTCATATAATTTTTCCATGGCGTCGTGCAAGCCGCCTACAGCGTCGATTATGCCTTCCTTTACGGCTTCTTCGCCAATGAGAATCGTGCCTACGTCCTGGGCCATTGTTCTGGTGTCCATCATCAGCTTGGCAAGGCGTTTGCGTGTTACGCGGGAGTGGGTTGTTACGAAGTCCTCTACCCTATCCTGGGTTTTGTTAAAATATTCATAAGTCTGGGGCGCACCGACTATCGTGCCGTTCATTCGCACGGGATGGATTGTCATTGTGGCCGACGGCGCGATAAAGGAATAATTGGCCGACACCGCCAGCGGAACGCCGATGGAATGTCCGCCGCCGATTACCAGCGACACGGAGGGCTTGCCTAAATGGGCAATTAGCTCCGCCAGGGCAAGCCCGGCCTCCACGTCCCCACCCATGGTGTTCAGCAGAACCAGAACCCCGTCTACCTCGGGACTTTCGGCACAGGCCACAAGCTGCGGGATTACATGCTCGTATTTTGTGGCCTTGCTTGTGGGCGGCAGAAGCACATGGCCCTCAATCTGCCCGATAATCGTCAAAAATTGAATCACGCCCCGCGGGTTTGGCGTGCGCGGCGGAGGCATGATTTCCACGTCGGACTGCTGCACCTGGGATTCGTCGTTTTGCTCTTGCTCTTGGTCTTCGGCTTTTACTTTATAAATTTCATTCACAATAAAAGTCTCCTGTATACGGATTTCATATAGTGTGTCCGTATGCGGGAGAAATATGCTTGTAACGTATTGATATTTATTGATGTATTTTCCTCTTGGTTATGTTATATTGAGCTTACACAAGGTTGAGGATATTATCCATGAACATTAAAAAAGGGAAGAAGTTTATCGCCGTTGCGTTGCATGGCAATTCCATAGCCGTAAGGATAGTGATTATTAAAAATAAGCGTTTCCGTTGAAAACGCTATAGTATAGGGAAAAGGAGACCAAGAGTATGAAAATCGTAATCGGAAATGACCACGCGGCGATTGAGTTTAAACAGGAAATTATAGCCCATTTGCAAAGCAGGGAAGGTTTAAAAGTAGTCAACTTGGGTGCGAATTCTAAAGGGGATATGGAATATCCGGACTATGCGGTGCTGGTTTCATCCAAAGTAGCCAGCGGCGAATACGACTTGGGTATTCTGTTGTGCGGAGCGGGAATAGGAATGAGCATCGCCGCCAACAAAGTTCGAGGAATACGTGCCTTGGTATGTTCCGACCCATGCAGCGCGAAGCTCTCGCGGCAGCACAACAATGCGAATATTTTATGTCTGGGCTCGCGGATTGTGGGCAGCGAGCTGGCCAAAACAATTGTGGACGCCTTTTTGGACGCGGAATTCGAGGGCGGGCGGCATAAAGCGCGCGTAGATAAAATTATGGCGATAGAAAAATAGGTATTCGCCTTGCGTTTTTCTCCCGCGCAAAGTATATTAGTTGCAGTCATAGAAAATGTCATTTGCGAAAGGAGACATATATGGCCGACAACAGATACGACGGGTCGGAATACGGCCTAACTGACGACGACGATTATGGATACAGCTTAACCAACGACGATGAAAAACCGTTGGTTTCGGGATGGGATGACGATGACGCGCCCCTTGATAGCAGTGACAGCTTTGCCACGCGCCCGGTTCGCCCGGTGGGACGGCGTGAAACCATAGACAAAATAGCCTCTGACCAACAGAACGGTCTTGTGCGTACATCGGGGCTTCGAACACAACCGGACCCCCGCCTTGCGGCCAGCAGGCTGGGCAAGCTTGGTGACCGCTACCAAAGGCAAAATCGCGGCACAAAAGGCCAAGCGCAGGGCGCGACAGGACGTGGTTCTGCCTTTGCTCCCCCGGGTGGAAACGGCGGGGGCAAACGCCCGCCGGGAACGTATAAAAAA
>WQSB01000070.1 GCA_009788085.1 Defluviitaleaceae bacterium | reverse complement strand
CCACAAAAACTGTCCCGCGATTCCGGCGGCGGCAACGTATTCGTCCCCAAGCCGCCCCAGCCAAAACATATTTGTCAAATTATGCGCCGTCTGCAACAGCGACGTAGCCATAATCGGCAAAGACAAAGTCAGCAGCTTCTGAAAAATCGGCCCCTTTGTTAAATCAAAGTTACTGCTTGGGTCGCTCAATACATCACTCCGCTATGTAGGAAATTTTACAGCAGGCAAAATGGTTTTTCTTCGATAGGTAATTCGCGGAGCAAAGAGTGCATCCACTGCCATTTCGAAATATGCTCAAATTCGCCGTAGAGGCACACCGCCCTAGTCATAACAAATTTTTCTATGCTTTGCAAATAGCGCAAAAGCTCTCCTTCCCTATGCCCGGGATGATTACTTATGTAATGGAAGGATAACGGCAGGCCCTCCGCGACAGCCAGCAGACGCAAGCCCTCGTCCTGTGGCAAGAGAATGAGAACCCCAGCCTCCCCGGCATATCGCTTTAAAAGAATATATTCGACAGTGTCAATACGCGCCAGCCGATGGACGCTTCCTACTAACGCCTCGCCCACCCTTGCGATAATTTCGCTGATTTCCTTGGGCAGAGCGGCCATAAAAAACCGCGCTTCACTCTTCTCATTAACAAATTCTCCACCGTCGAAGATATGTGTGTTCTCATTCATTTTGTCCCCTATCGGAAACGCCGAGCGCACCAATTCCCATTTCGCGTCCTGGGTCAGGACTTTTGCTTTTTTAACCGGCGAAATGTTCGCTACCCGAATAATTGTTTTGCGCAGATTCGCCACAGCCACCACGGACGATGCCTTAAACCGAGGCAGGTTAAGCTCAGCTTTGATGTCCGCCACGTCAAAAATACCGGGGGGCAGCGGAACAACAGTCGTTTCCCACACGCCGCCTCTTCTCGGCTCGTATACGGTTACGCCCTTGGTGGTCACGTCCGCATAAATCCGCATGTACCCTGCCTCCTCACAGCTTTCACCAAGCCATTGTAGCATAGGCGCGGAAACATTCAAACCCTAAGAATGCCGTGCGTGCTTTCAGTGTAACCTTGCCAATCCTCCCTGAATTTGCTAAAATCAACTTGCTAAAGAGATTCACCAGACTGCCCTTCGATTCTTGGGAGGGTAGTTTTTTGCTTAAGGGATGATTGAGACATGGATGAAAGATTGGTTAAAGTGATAAAGGGTTTTCTGCCTGATGGTTCGGAAGTGTTAAGTGTTTACAAGTCAGCCTCTGGTGAAATTAAGGTAGATATTGCATTACCCGGCGGCTCAGGGAATATGACATGCTCTCTAAAAAAGAATCATGCGGGAGAGCTTTATCTGGAATAGCTATACATAACATATGAACGGTCAGAACACCGCAGAGCTCGAAAGTACCGGCCACATTAAAAGATGCCGGATATTTTTCCGCATAAATTGTTGACAATCAATCCCACGGGCTGTATAATCCGCCGGAACTGGAACAATATATAAATGGCCGGCTTGCGTCGGTCTTATTTCTGTTTGAGGAGGGCTTGTAAAAATGTCTGACAAGAAGACCGTTCTAACATACGACGGCTTAAAAAAGCTGGAGGAAGAGCTGCACGAGTTAAAGGTTGTGCGGCGCAAGGAGGTTGCGGCAAAGATAAAGGAAGCGCGTGGCCAGGGCGATTTATCTGAAAATGCGGAATACGACGCCGCCAAGGAAGAGCAAGCGGAAATTGAAAATCGCATTACGATGATTGAAAAAATGCTGCGCAACGCCGACGTGATTGACGAGGACGATTTAGACCAGGACAGCATCAGCATCGGCAGCAAGGTAAAGGTATTGGACATGGAATATAATGAAGAAGTCGAGTATTTAATCGTGGGCTCGACGGAGTCCGACCCGCTGGGCGGCCGCATTTCCAATGAGTCTCCGCTGGGCGTGGCATTACTTTCGCGCAAATGCGGCGAGACTATAACCGTGGACGCGCCCCATGGGCAGTTCAAGTACCAGATTTTAGACATCGCGTAGGAGTTGTACAAATGGAAGAAAATAATGCACCTCTCACCGCACAGGAAGAGTACGAGCAGTTTCGGATTCGCCGCGAAAAATTGGAAGCACTGCAAGCCGCCGGGCAAGATCCCTTCCGGCATGTGACATACAAAGTCACCGCTCACAGCACAGATATTCAGGAAAAATTTGACGAATACGAGGGGCAAACCGTGGGCGTGGCCGGGCGAATCATGACCAAGCGGGTGATGGGCAAAGCTTCCTTCATCGACATTCAAGACCGCAACGGACGGATTCAGTCCTATGTGCGGGGGGATAATGTCGGCGAGGAGGCTTATTCTGCGTTTAAGCAATTTGACATAGGCGACATCGTGGGTCTCACCGGCGAGGTTTTCCGTACCCAAAAAGGTGAGATTTCTGTAAAAGCCTCGCAGATTACGCTACTTTCCAAGAGTCTACATGTTCTGCCGGAAAAATATCACGGCCTGCGCGACACGGAGGCCCGGTATCGCCGCCGTTATGTAGACCTGATTGTCAACCCCGAAATCAAGGACGTGTTTATCAAGCGCACGGCAATTCTCAAGGCAGTCCGCGCGTTTTTGGACAATCGCGGCTACCTTGAGGTAGACACTCCCGTGCTGCAAACCGTTGCCGGCGGCGGCGCGGCGCGGCCATTTTTGACGCATCACAACACCCTTGACATGGATATGTATTTGCGAATCGCGCTGGAGCTTCCGCTGAAGCGTCTAATCGTGGGCGGGTTGGATCGCGTCTATGAAATCGGAAAGTGCTTTCGCAACGAGGGCATAAGCGTAAGGCATAATCCGGAATTCACAATGCTGGAGCTTTACGAGGCATACACGGACTATCACGGTATGATGGAGCTGACGGAATCGTTAATAAGATACACAGCAACAGAGGTTTTGGGAACAGCCTCAGTCACCTATGGCGAGCACACGATTGACCTTTCAAGGCCTTTTGAGCGGCTTACCATGGTTGAGGCCGTGCGTCAATACGCGGAGGTGGACTTCGATAAAATCGTTACCCTAGAAGAAGCCCGTGCCGCCGCAAGAGCACATAATATCCCGTTTGAGCAACGTCACGCAAAGGGCAACATCCTTGAGGCATTCTTTGACGAGTTTGTGGAAAAGCATCTGATTCAGCCAACCTTCCTGACAGATTACCCCGTGGAAATTTCGCCTCTTGCCAAGCGAATTCCCGGCAATCCGGATTATACAGAGCGGTTCGAGCTGTTCATCACCGGACGGGAATTCGCCAATGCGTTCACGGAGCTGAATGACCCCATCGACCAGCGCGCCCGCTTTATGCATCAGGAAGAACTACGCCGCGCCGGCGACGACGAGGCCGCCCCCTCCGACGAGGATTTCCTCACCGCCGTGGAATACGGCCTGCCTCCCACCGGCGGCATGGGTATGGGCCTCGACCGCCTGTTTATGCTTCTTACAAACTCAGCGTCTATCCGCGATGTGATTTTCTTCCCCACAATGAAGCCTAGGGATTAACCGCAGACTTGCAGTCGCGGCATCGCTCGACTCCCTCATCGGGATTATCGTACTCACCGATGAAGGGTACGATGTTCCATTCTCCGGGGCCTAAGCCGTGATACTCCGCCGTGCCATGCAATCTGATGAAGCACACGGTAAATGTCTTACTGCTCACTTTCCACGCATTTGTGGCAGACCATGCCGGGTTCAGTTTGTTCTCCCGAAGATAAGCAATAAAATCCAGTGCGTTTTTTAATGCGTCATCACTGAGAACTTCGCCGGCAATGTCCTCAATTTTAGGCTTTGCGTTACGACATCGTGCTCAAGTCAAGGGCTGGGCCACTCCCTTGAAAGCCCTGCGTATTGTCGGTACAATGCGTGAAAATGTGTTTCGTGGGAAAGGGAAAAGGCCAATGGAGCTGTATCGTCGGTTTGGTAATGTTCTTTTTGCGGTTTCGGCATTGCTGCTGATGCTGGGCATTTTGTTTGCCGGGCACAATGTGGGAATGAGCGACCAAGGCGACTTTGTGCGTGTAATGAACGCCTCGTCTCTGTCCCATCGGGTGCATGAGCGGGCGTTTATTTTTGTTGACTCTTACGTAATCAACTTGGAGGATGCGTCCTTTTTTTCAAATTTAACGAGGATAATGTTTTCTCCGGAGGGTGTCGGAAGCTATCCTTCTATACATATTCTTTTGGTGCGTGTTTCCGTTGCGATGAACCTCGTGCTTAACTTTATCTTAGGCCAGCCCTTGGACATTTACCGAATAGGGATTCTGGGGGCTATGACGGCTGCTTTATATGCCGGGCTGCTTTTCTGGCTGTTTTGCCAGATTAAGCTTAAAAACCCGTTTTTAGACGCCGCCGCAAAGCTTTTTATTATTTTCATCGCCTGTGATGTGGGCTATATCGCCTATTTCAATTCATTTTACAGCGAAAGCGTGCAGATTTTGGCCTTTTGTATGATAATCGTCGCCGCGATGCGTATTTTCAGGGGAAAGACCGGGCTTTGGGACTTTGGGCTGCTGGTAGTTGCCGCCGTAGTTTATGGCTGGAGCAAATTTGTTAATTTGCCCATCGCGATTTTAATTATTCTGGCCTTTGCAATAATTCTAGGGCTCGCGAAAAAAGCAACCTGGCTCAAGCTGGGTTTTGTGGCCTTTGCCGGCATTTTGACGCTTTTGCTGGTTTACGCCGCAATCCCCGATTGGATGGATATTGACACCAATTTTAACTCCGTTTTCTTTGGCGTAGTAAAAGACGTTGACGACGCTACCGCCCGCACCCACCTCGAATTCCTTGGCCTGAACCCGGAAATGGCGCGGTTCGCGTCGCAAAACCGATATGTCGCCGGCGTGGCTCAGGAATTTCTGGATTTAAGCTTTGAAGAGGAGTTTTTACAGCTTTCCAAGCTGGACTTATTATGGTTTTACATCCAGCATCCCGGACGACTCTGGGACGGCATCCGAATGAGCATCAGCCACAGCGGATTAATCCGCCCGTGGTATATCGGCAATTACTACTCCGAGCGGATGGTGCTGACAAGCCGCTTTTCCGGCTGGACATGGCTTAGGGCCCGTTTGGCCTTTGACACTATGCTTGGCAATGCGGCCCTATGGCTGGCTTTTTTCGCCGCTGCCCTGACCTTCGTAAAAGAAAAAGGAAAATGGCCGGTTCTTATTGTGCTGGCCGCTGTTTTTGGCACAGGGGCTTACAGTGCGGCGATTTCCATAATCGCCAACGGCGAGGCGGACTTGGCCAAGCATATGTTTAAATACGTTCAAATTATGGACATGATTTTTGTGGTGCTGATTTTTTACCTTATATCAGGTATGCGGCGACTGCGGCGTTTTTGCGCGATGACTGAGCCCATTTTCAACGGAAACGTCTATAAGCTCGCCCCGGTGGGAGCCGCGCTGTGTATTGTGATTTTATTTATTCCGATGGGAGCAATTTTTGTGCAATGGGCACGGCCGGTGCGGGTGACGGATTTGCACGGGGCAAAAATTGGCGATGTTGTTTCTGTTGGGTATTTTAACGGGGAGCCGATGCGCTGGCTTATCGTGGATGAAAATGAGCATCTCCAGACATTGATGGCTGTGGAAAATATTGTTTACCGTGCCTTTGACGAAAGCAACAGTAATTTTTGGGTTGAGTCAGGGCTTAGGGAGTGGCTTAACGGCGAGTTTCTGCGGGAAGCCTTTGGCGCGGTCGCGCCAGTGCTTTCGTCACGGGAATTGATTCTAAGCGTACGCAGTGTGGAGTACGCGGAGTACGGTGATAGGGATTTTTATGCGTTCCATGTACCGGCCTACGCCTTTCGCGGGCGCGAGCGGGCTTTTCGCAAAATAGTTTATGATTACGTGCGCCTGCCCGACGGCGAGGTTATGGAGCGGCTGATGGAAATGGGGAGACCTGTCCGGGGAGGATATTGGCTGGAAATTCCGCGCTTTTTATGCGGAGAGATGACGCGGTATGTATCCCGTGACGGGTTTATTTTGCTTCAGGACGCCGAAAGAACAGCAGGTGTGCGTCCCGTAATCGAAGTGGAGAGACGGTAAAATGAAAAAAGAATACAGAGACTATACAATAGTAATTTTAACCGCGCTTTTATCGCGCTTTTTGGTAGCCTTTTTGTCTACAAACCGCTTGGACATCGCGGAATACTACCGCTGGGCGATGGGCTTGCAATACGGACTGACCACGGCCTTCTACAGAATGCCCAATTTGGATTACCCGCCCCTTCAGCTGCCGATTTTATTCTTTAACGGCTGGCTGATTAACAATGTGACCTTAGCCGGGAATCATCCGTTTTTTATAATCAAGCTTTTTCCCATTTTAATGGACGTTGTGGCGTCTGTGCTGGTGTTTAACATTGTAAAAAATCGCACTAATGACCGGAATGGGCTTATAGCCGCGCTGGCTTACGCCCTCAACCCCGCGTTGCTGATTAATACCGCTTGGTGGGGCCAAACGGACGGGCTGATAATGTTTTTCGCCATAGTCATTTGCTGGCTTACGGAAAAAAAGCGACTTAAATCGGCGGCGGCGGCCTGCGCTCTGGCGGCTTTGACAAAAATTCAGGGATTGTTTATTTTGCCCATTCTTGGCCTTGAGCTGCTGCGCAACAAGAATCCTAAAACCATTGCTCTGTCAGCTGTAATTTTCCTCGCGGTGTTTTTTACGGGACTTTCGCCGTTTTTTGCCCACAGCGGAGTCTGGGGCATCGTCGAGCGCATTTATTTTGCCGCCGCGGAAATGCGCCCAATCGCCTCCCTTCGGGCGTTTAACCTGCTGGCTTTCCTTGGCGGCTCCAATGTTCCAGACAGCGGAACGCCCTTTGGCGGGCCCTTTACATTTTTTATAATCGGCGTGACCTTGACGGCACTTGTGGCCGCCGGCTTCATTGTATATTATTTAACGCGCAAAAGACCCAATATCTGGCTTGGGCTGGCTATGATTTTTTATTCCATTTTTATGCTCATGCCCAGAATGCACGAGCGGTACATGATTTACGTTATTCCGCTATTTTTAATCCCCGCATTCACAACCCCCGTGAAAAAGATGGCCCTCGCACTAAAAGCCCTGCTTGCCTCTGCGTCTGTTGTGATTTTTGTAAATCACGCCATCCTGATGTGGGGTGTTGCCAACCAGCCCACCCGCCACCTGTGGATAGACGCTTTCGAACAATTTGTACAAATCGGAGCAGGGGTGAGTGTGGCCCTGTACGTCGCGGTGTGCTTTGTTTACCTGAAATACAGCGACTCGTCTTTTCATTACCTCTGATAAAGTGCCGGGATTGCGTCCCTCTGCTTCATCTTTTCACCTCAACGGAATACGCACCCGGGCGTTGACACCAATAAAATTGTCCAAATTCACGTCGTCGGTGATATTGATTCTCACCGGAATCAAATGAGTCACATGGGTAAAGGTTCCCCCGGTATTAAAGAACATGGCCGTTCCCGCCAGCTCCGCCGTGGTAATGCTGCTTATTCTTGCTACATAACCGTTAAACTGACGGCTCCCAAAAGGGGCAATTGTAATAATTGCCGGCTGGCCTATTTCCAGCCGTTTGATATCGGTTTCAGCAATGTTGGCTATGATGTGAAGGTTCTCGATGTCGGCGATTACGGCCACGGGCTGCATAGGTGAGACGACTTGCCCCTGCACGGCATCGGTGTGAACCACCAGCCCGTTCACCGGGGAACGCATGGCCACGTCGTTTTCCACCCAGCCAAGAATCTCATTTTCCGCAACATACAACCCCTCATAAATATTGAAGCTTTCCAGCGTTCCGGGCAGATTCGGCGCGATGGGAACCAGCGTCGTTGTCACTCTGGCATTGTCCGTCACTAAGTAGCCCGCATTGCGCCATAGGAAAAAAATCCCCGTAGCCGCTCCGCCCGCCAAAATCAGAGTCAACAGCAGAATTAGTGGCAGCTTGCTTTTCTTTTTCTTCGGCTCTTCAGTGGCCGGTGTAGTTGTTTTCTCGTTCATGATACCCACCTTTACAATTTATACTGTTCTTAATCTTATGAAGCTATGGCTTCTTCCTCGACAATTCCATCGGAAAACTGTGAATTATATAAATCGGCGTAAAAGCCGCCTGCTGCCAGTAAATAATCATGGCTTCCCTGCTCAATGATATTGCCATCCTTCATGACAAGGATTGTGTCGGCATTGCGGATGGTTGACAGCCTATGGGCAATAACAAAGCTGGTGCGGTTTTGCATGATTTCCCCCATGGTCTGTTGAATTAGAATTTCCGTGCGGGTGTCGATGGAACTTGTGGCCTCGTCGAGGATTAATATAGCGGGGTTTTTTAAAATCACCCTCGCGATTGTAAAAAGCTGCTTATGGCCTTGGGAGATATTTGACGCCTCTTCATTAAGAATCATATTGTACCCGTTGGGCAGCGTGCGTATAAATTTGTGGCAATGGGCGGCCTTGCAGGCGGCTATGACCTCTTCATCGGTGGCATTTGGCGAACCGTAGCGGATGTTCTCCATTATACTGGCGTTGTAAATCCAAGTGTCTTGAAGAACCATTCCAAAGATGTCGCAGAGCTCTTTTCGGCTTAAATCTGTGGAATTGATGCCGTCGATTAGAATTTTACCGCCGTTAAGCTCGTAGAAACGCATCAGAAGCTTTACCACGGTGGTTTTGCCCGCGCCGGTTGGGCCGACGATGGCCACCATTTGCCCCGGCTCGATTTCCGCCGAAAAGTCGTGTAGAATGATTTTGTCCGGAGTATAGCCAAACTTTACGTTCTCGAAAGTGACGCGGCCTTTAGGCGAATAGGGCTCTGCCCCATGCTCTGCCTCGGTACGTTGCGGGTCGGGGACTTCCTCTTCTTCGTCCAAGAATTCAAAAACCCGCTCACTGGCGGCGATTGTGCCTTGTAGCATGTTCCCCGCTGCGCCGATTTCACCCAAGGGCTGAGTGAAGGTTTGGATATATTGTATAAACGCCTGCACATCTCCTATGGTAATCGTCCGCTGAACCACCAGCCAGCCGCCCATCACCGCCACCAGCACATAGCCCAAATTTCCAACAAAGTTGAAAATCGGCTCGACGATGTTGGCCATAAACTGAGCTTTCCACGCGGATTTATACACCTTGCCATTGGCGGCCCGGAATTTCGTCTCCGTGTCGGTTTCGCTATTATAGGCTCGCACGATATCGTGGGCACTGTAGGTTTCCTCCACAATTCCGTTGACCTCGCCCAATGCTTCCTGCTGTTTGCTGAAAAATACATGGGATTTCCCCAAAATCACTACCATTATATACATCGAAATCGGAATCACAACCAGCGAGGCCAGCGTCATAAGCCAGCTAATTGACAGCATCATTATTAGCGTACCCACAAGCGTTGTCACAGATGTCACAAGCTGAGTGAGATTCATGCTGAGGGTGGAGCTTATCATGTCCACGTCGTTGGTCATGCGGGACATGATTTCGCCTTGGCTGCGGGTGTCAAAATAATTGATGGGCAACCGGTGCATTTTTTCGGAAATTCTTTGCCGTAAATCATAAGTCACTTTGACGGAAAGCCGCGCCATGATGAATTCCTGAAAGAAATTAGTAATCGCGGAGATGATATACAGGACAATCAGAATGCCCACCAACCAGCCCATCCGGCGGAAGTCCGTAAGCAGCCCCGTTCCAAACATATGCGCCAGAATGCCATCCACCAAAATCGTCGTGACACGTCCCATGACTCGCGGCCCGATTACCGCAAAAACCGTGGACACTACCGCAAAGGTGAAAACCACAAACAATGCGGCCTTGTGCGGCGACAGGAAATGAATCAGCCTCTTAATAGTCTTTTTTGGGTCTTTGGCCTTTGAGGCCACGCCCTCGCCCTCTTCAAATGGCATGATTACACCTCCATTTCAATGGGGGCTACGCCCCCAAGCCCCCTCGTTCCGCGGCATCTCGCGTTGCTCAATGGATGGATTCATGAGGATTCCAACTGCGATGCCGCGATTTCCTTGTAAACCTCACAGTTTTGCATAAGTTCTGCGTGTGTGCCGCGTCCCGCGACGTGCCCATGGTCGATAACAATAATTTGGTCCGCGTCCATAATGGAGGAAACCCGCTGGGCGATTACGATGATTGTGCGGTCGCCCCTTTTCTTTTTTAGGGCGGCGCGAAGCAAGGCGTCGGTTTTTAAATCCAGCGCGGAAAAGCTGTCGTCAAAAAGATAAATGGGCGCGTCTTTAACAAGGGCGCGGGCAATACTTAGCCGCTGCCGCTGGCCGCCACTGAAATTGGAGCCGCCCTGGGCCACATTGGACTCATAACCCTCCGGCTTGCCCTCGACAAAGCCTGTGGACTGCGCAATATCAACGGCATCGCGGACCTGCTCTTCCGTGGCGTCTTTGTTGGCGTAGAGTAAATTGGAACGAATCGTCCCCTTAAAAAGCGTGGCCTTTTGCGCCACAAAGCCAATTTTATCGTGCAGTTCTTCCTTGCGAAGGTCGCGGATGTCTATGCCGTCAACAAAAATTCCGCCACCCGTCACATCAAAGAACCGCAGTATTAATTTGAAGATACTCGTCTTACCCGCGCCCGTCGCGCCGATGATGGCCGTGGTCTGCCCCGGCCGCGCAGTGAAGCTTACGTCCGTAAGCACATTGTCGTCCTCCGCTGTGGCGTCGGGATATTTGAAATCAACGCCGCGGAATTCTACTTTGCCCTTAAAATCAGCCGGTAGCGGCACGGGGTTTTTCTTAAAAACAATGCCGCCCTCTGTGTCCAAAACCTCTTTAATACGACCGGCACTCACAACCGCCCTCGGTACCATTACAAAGGTCATGGAAATCATCAGAAACGCAAAAATAATCAACATACCGTATTGCAAAAACGCAAAGATATCCCCGATATCCGCCCTAAACGCCGACGCCTGATGCGCACCCACCCACACAATCAGCGCGGTTGTAAGGTTTAAAATCAGCATAATAATGGGCGTCATAAACGCAAATGTAACACCGACGAATTTTTCGTTAGCGGCCAAGTCTTGGTTGGCCACGGCGAAACGATTCTTTTCAAATATCTGCGAGCTAAACGCCCGCACCACAAGAATACCGCTTAAATTCTCGCGGGTTATGAGATTAATACGGTCGATTAAGCTCTGCCATTTCGTAAATTTCGGCAGCATGACAAAAAATAAAATCGCCATCAAGGCCAGCATAACCGCCGTGGCCCCCACCACCAGCCACGCCAAGGTCGTGCTGCGCTCCAAGGCCCGGATAATCCCACCCACCGCCAGAATCGGCATGTAAATAAACTGACGAATGGCCATCATCAGCGTGTTTTGTACCTGCATGACATCATTTGTTGTGCGCGTAATCAGCGACGACGTGGAGAATTTGTTCACCTCTGCGTTGGTGAAACGCAACACCTTGGCAAACACAGCCTCCCGCAGGTCATTTGCCACGCCCGTGGCCGTTTTCGCTGTAAAAAAGCCTGTAATCAGCGCGGTCGCCATTGCCAGCACCGTAATCCCAAGCATAAACACTCCGTTGCGCCAAATCACACTCAAGTGCCCTGTTATAACCCCGTCGTTTACAATATCCGCCATAAATCCCGGCAGAATCAACGCCAAGTACGCCTCCGCCGAAAGCAGCATCACCGCGCACATCATCATCCACGTATAGGGCTTCATATATTTAAACACTACCGACATCGAATTTCCTCCGGATTATTTTTGACAAACCGGATTATAATGTATCCCATAATGGGAGAGTCAATAGGTTTAAAAAAGGAGATTTTTTATGAGAAGAAAAAACGATTTGCTGTCCATCGGCGACCTGTCCCGGCTGACCGGCGCGGGTATAAAATCCCTGAGGTATTATGAGCGCATTAATGTGTTAAAGCCCGCGTACATCGACCCGGACTCGAAGTATCGCTATTACACCTTCGACCAGACCAAGGTGGTGGAGGTGATACTTTTTTGCATCGAGCTTGACATTCCTCTGGCGGAATTTGCAAAGTTCATGGAGGCCGACGGCACGATGGATTTTCGAAAATTCTTCGCAGAGGGGCGCGCAGTGGCCGCAAAGAAAATGAACGCGATAAAAAAGGGCCTAAGCTTCATGGACGCCATGGAGCGGCAGATGGATTTGACCGAGCTGCACCGCACGGGTGAAATATATTCCCGCGAGCTGCCGGAGAAAACATTCTTGGTCAGGCCCTGCGGCGATTCTCTCGAAAACACCAACACGCTGGAAATAGCACTGGAGATAGTGGATGCATTTATGAATTTGCCGCACTTTGAAGACCTCAATGATATTTGGGACTACGGGGTCATGTGCGAATTTTCCCCACGGGGAGCTATGTATTACGCTTTTGCGGAAATTCCGCTGGAAATGGAAATCGAAAACAAGCGTGTTATTCCCGGCGGAACATATCTGTGCCGCCAAGACGAGGACTCCCAAATAGAACACGCCGATGAAATCTTTAAGACGCATTTAAAAGGAAGAAACTCCTTTCTCGCAATCGAAACCCATGTTCTCACCGGCTGCCACAAAATCAATAAACCCCTAAGTGAGCTGCGAATCCGCCTTGACAATGTCAAATGCTGTGATATACTGCGAAAAACCTATGCTTCGGTATCGGACACTCCGACCGTACCTGGGCATGAGGCGATTTTTAAATTTTAGGAGGAAGCAAGATGATTAACAAGAAAGAAATCATTGCCAAGCACGGACGCGACGCTGCGGACACAGGCTCCCCGGAGGTTCAGGTCGCGCTGTTGACGGCGCGTATTAATCACCTGACCAATCATTTGAAGGTGCATAAAAAGGATTTCCATTCCCGCCGCGGCCTGTTGAAGCTGGTGGGCCAACGCCGCGGATTATTGGATTATATCCGCAGAGTAGACGTAGTAAGATACCGCGCCCTAATAGGCGAACTTGGATTAAGGAAGTAGGGCGCACATGCGAAAAATTTATAGAACTACTTTAGGCGGCCGGGAGCTGACCTGCGAGCTAAACCGCGTGGCTGAATTGGCCGGCGGCTCGGCACTGATGACCTATGGCGACACGGTGGTGCTTGTCACTGCCACAACCAGCGAAAAACCCCGCGCGGGCATCGACTGGTTTCCCCTTAGCGTGGACTATGAGGAGCGTTTTTACGCGGTGGGAAAAATCCCCGGCTCATGGTTCCGGCGGGAAGGCCGCCCGACGGAGCACGCCATTTTGGCGTCCCGTTTAATAGACAGGCCGATTAGGCCGCTTTTCCCGGATGATTACAGGAACGATGTTGCCGTGGTGGCGACGGTTCTTTCAATGGACCAGGACTCCAGCCCGGAAATTGCTGCAATGATAGGCTCGTCTATCGCGTTGTCAATATCGGAGATTCCGTTTAACGGGCCGACGGCGGGCGTAAATATAGGACTGGTTGACGGCGAACTGATTGTAAACCCCAACGCCGCCCAGCGTGAGGTCAGTAAGCTGGCCTTGACGGTGTCCTCTACCCGTGAAAAGGTAATGATGATTGAAGCCGGCGCGGACGAAGTCCCCGAGGATACAATGTTTGACGCAATTATGCTGGCTCACGCCGAAAACAAAAAAATAATCGAATTCATCGACTCCATCGTAGCGGAAAATAACAAGCCCAAGCGCGAGTACGATAAGCACGAGCTGCCCGAGGGGCTGTACGAAAAGGTCACGGCCTTTATAACCGACGCCCGCATGGAGGAAGCCGTTTTCACCGACATGAAGCAGGAGCGCGATGCGAGAATCACCCAAATCAAAGACGATGTTGACGCGCAATTAGTCCCCACTTTCGAAGAGGATGTAGCCGAGCTGTACAAATCCAAGCTGGGCGACGCGATTTACAAATTCGAAAAGGAAACGGTTCGCCGCATGATTAAAACCCAAGGCAAACGCCCAGACGGGCGTGGTCTTGGCGACTTGAGGAACCTCTTTGCGGAAGTAGACGTGCTTCCGCGCACTCACGGCTCTGCGATTTTCAGCCGGGGGCAGACTCAGGTTCTTACCGTTACCACTCTTGGCTCAAGCGGCGACACCCAGCGGCTTGACGGCCTCGATGAAATGGAAGAAAACAAGCGTTATATGCATCATTATAATTTCCCCAGCTATTCCGTGGGCGAAACCCGCCCATCCCGTGGGCCGGGCCGCCGCGAAATCGGCCACGGCGCGCTGGCCGAGCGGGCTCTTCTGCCCGTGATTCCCAGCGAGGATGACTTCCCGTATGTAATCCGGCTGGTCAGCGAGGTCCTAAGCTCCAACGGCTCCACTTCGCAGGGGGCGGTTTGCGGCTCGACTCTCAGCCTTATGGCGGCGGGCGTTCCCATTAAGCGTCCGGTTGCGGGCATTTCCGTGGGCATGGTCACAGGGGCGTCAACGGACGACTTCGTTTTGCTGACCGACATCCAAGGCATTGAAGACTTCTTTGGTGACATGGACTTCAAAGTCGCCGGCACGACACAGGGCATCACCGCTATTCAAATGGACATCAAGGTGGACGGGCTTACGCCGGAAATCATCCGCGCATCCCTTGAACAAACCAAGGATGCAAGGAATATCATTCTGGAAGACGTGATGATTCCCGCAATTTCCGAGCCGCGGCCGGAAATTTCCCCATACGCGCCAAAAATCGCAATCGTGCGCATCAATCCAGACCAAATCGCGGAAGTTATCGGCTCTCGCGGCAAGGTTATCAAGCGCATTATTGAGGAGTCAGGCGTCGAGAAAATCGACACAGAGGACGACGGACGGGTTTTTGTGGCCGACCGCGATATAGAAAAAGTCAACCGTGCCGTGGAGATTATCAAGGCCATCGTCAACCCGCCTGAAGTGGGCACGATTTACACCGGAAAAGTTATGCGGCTTATGAGTTTCGGCGCGTTTGTTGAAATCGCCCCGGAAAAAGAAGGGCTGGTTCACATTTCCCAATGGGATGTGGAGCGTGTGGAATCCATGGAAGCTGCCACAGAAGTGGGCGCGGTTGTGCAGGTTAAGGTCACGGAAATCGACGACCAAGGCCGCATAAACCTATCTCGTAAGGGCGTCTTGGACCCCAACGCGGACACAACGGTAAAGCGTCCGCCCCCAAGGGCCGGCGGAGACCGCGGCCGTGGCGGAGACCGTAACAGAGGAAGAGACTCACGCAAATGATGCCTCTCATCGCACAAGGTGCGATGCCCGCAGCTGGCACCGGGAAGAATCCCGGCGGCCAAC
>WQSB01000069.1 GCA_009788085.1 Defluviitaleaceae bacterium | reverse complement strand
CCGGCACAACTCTAAGCGGCACGAATGTAGTAATCCCCGCCGGTCTTGCGCCAAACGCTACAGCAACCTTTACCGTCGCGCCAAGGAATAATCTTGATTCGGGATGGTACTATGCGGTGGTTGCTATTTCCTTCTATGCTGATTTGGATATTGATTTTGATTGCTGTTGCGACATTTATTACTATTTCTACGTCGGTGACGTTGAACAGGTCTTTTTTGTTGATTTTTATGTGCTGCCTGCTTTCAGCATCGACTACCCCTCGAGCTTTGACGAAAATGACATTGGTATAGCCGGCATCAGCGCGACAATGAGTGTGACTCCAAGCCAAAGTGTTGGGCCCGGCCAGCGTGTTGCCGTTACCGTCACCTTTGATGGTGTGCCGGAGGTTTATGGTGGGCTGAGTTTAATCCTTTTGTATAATACGCACTACTTCATAAGCGGTGGATGGCCTGTTGTTGTAGCCGGGCAGCCCATTGATGACGTTGTATTGGATTTCTATATGGGGTGGGGCGATTTAGAGCTTACCCTAGAGTTTTTCTTCCATGAAATGGATGACAGCTATATCCCTTATATAATGGAAGATTTAGACTTTTGGATATATCACATGGAGATTTTTACAGAGTATTATCTGGTAGTAAGCACGGACGGCAATGATGTTCCACACTGGTACCAGTGGATAACACAAGCGCAAATGAACGCTTTAGTAAGTGCCATAAACGAAGTGCGTTCTGTTTGGCAAGCATTTTACGACGGGGAAGATATAACACTTTCCCAGGCTCTAAACGCGATGAACACGGTAATTAGTATAGAAGCAGCCTTGTACGGCCAAATACAGTACGGCAATGTGCATGACCTTGGGCCGATTATTGTAAACGGCGTAAGCGTAAACCTTGCAGAGGCCCGCTCCTACGACGGTGTCACTGTAAATGTTGCCCACAATGTAACAAGCGTGACAGTTAATGTAGGTTCGCCCTGGGCGGAACATGATGACCTCTTTATCAACGGCGAGCCCGCCGAGTTTGGCGTGAATCAAACCATAAGCCTTGGCGCGGCAGGTACGGTTACGACGATTACGCTTAGGGTAGAGTTGGATATGTATTGTCCTTATTGCTGCGGATATGATGTATATGCCATTTATACAATCCGCGTATCCCGCGCCGCAGCCCCCGTTCAGCAACCCGACAACGGCCAGCAGCCCGGCCACACCCCCGACCCTGGTCCTGGTCCTGGTCCCGGTCCCGGCGCACCTGCACCTGCACCCGCACCCGCACCTGACGTGGACGACCCGGCTCCCGGCCCCGGCCCGGAGGTAAACGAAGAAATAGCCATCGGTGAAGAAGAACTGATTTATCTGGTGGAGCAGGACGAGGACTTTGTAATTGAGCAAGAGGGCGTAACCCTTGTAATTCCCAATGAAATCCTAGCTGCAATCTTTGACGCGGAAAACCCCGAGGATATAACCGTGGAGTTTAACGTAAGCCCCGTAAGTGATGCGGATTTTGAAGCGGGGCATCTTCTGACGGTGGAGGTCAATATTTCCGTCGGCGATGAAGTAATCGAAGTAACCGCCACGCCCTTTACCGTGTCTGTGTCCTTGGAGGACTTTGACCTTGGGGATGTGAACACCTACCGCATTATCGCCATAACAGAGGATGGCGCAATCATAGGCGGCAGGCTGGACCCGGAAACAGGACTGTTCACCTTTGAAACCCAAATCACGGGCGGGTTCACAATTTCCTATGTAGAGGACTTAATAAGGCTGTCACTGAGCCTTGATTCCCCGGTTATCTATGACTTGGCGGCAAACGCGCCCACCCAGCAAATGGACGTACTGCCGGTAATTCAAGACGGCCGCACTTTAATCCCCATCCGTTTTATCGCCGAAACCCTTGGCGCGGAGGTAGACTGGACACCCGCCACAGCCGACACGCCTCTCACTATTCATGTGGCTTTGGACGGCCAAATCCTCACCTTCGCCATAGGGGAAATTACCCCCGGGCTGGCGGCACTCGGAATGGACGTACCCGCGCAGATTATGGACGGCAGAACAATGGTTCCCCTGCGCTTCATCAGCGAATTTTTTGGCGCGATTGTAACCTGGGATGCCGAAACACGAGGCATTGAGATTGTAAAATAACTAAGCAAGCAATAAAAAAAAGGGCCGTCTCGCGAAAGCGAAGCGGCCTTTTTCTTTTGTATTTAAGTTTTTAATTCTCTCGTGTCTGCAATAAATAATACGGGTTTACAGGTTCGTCGTCGCGCAGAACGCGCAAGTGTACATGGGTGCCCTTAAGGCTTCCGAAAATGGAGGGCTGGCCCACGCCGCCGATTACCTGTCCCGTGCGTACGATTTCGCCTTCGGAAACGAGGATGTTATCCATCAGCTGGCCGTAAGTGGCTACCCATCCGTCGCCATGGTCGATTGTTACATAGTTGCCGCGCCTGATGTGGTTTCCTATGGCTATTACACGTCCGTCTGCGCCGGAGCGTACGGCTTCGCCCTCGGGCGCGGAAATAAGCAGATTGTCATTTGTGCGGAATTGGTCCAAGGTCTGGTCAAATATGGGCATCGACATGCTAAACGGCATTACGATTTCGCCATATACCGGCCATACCAGGTTGTCGTATTCGGTAAAAGGCTCAAAGGTTTCCACCCGTGGGGCCGGAGGAGCCGGTGGTGGCTCGGGAGTGGCCTGAGGCTCGGAGTCCGCAGGCGGGTCTCCGTTTGGAGCGGGTGGCTCTGGCGGCGTAGTTGACTGCGGCGGGGGTTGTTGACGCGGGGGCTGTTGCGGCGGCGTGGCCGGTGGTGTTGGCGCGGGCGTTTGGCGCGGCCTAAACCAAGCCTCCGGGTCCATCTGCGCCAGGTAGCTGTCTACCTGGTCCGCCGCTACATATACGGTGTCATCCGGGTCGTAGACATCTTGCCCGCTTTGATTGCGCGTGGTAAACGTCACCACAAATGCTAAAACCGCTACCGCCCCCAAACATGAATACAGTGCGATGAAAAATCCCTTCTTCCGGAAGATACTCCCTTCCGGGCCGGATACATTTTTCATTCGCTCACCTCCTATAATTTAATAGGTGGAGTATTGCCTTTGGGAGGTGAGATTAAACATGGAGGGAAAAGATTTGACGCTTACGCTCAATCATACACTAAGTTAGTGGTGTCCGTTGCCATTCGCGAGACGGCCCCTTTTTGTTTAAATCTACGCTTCCACCAGAATCGGGAAAATCATGGGGTTGCGTTTGGTAGTTTGCCAGATGTATTCTCGTAAATCCTCGCGTACGCGGTTTCGGATATACTGCCTGTCGGTGGTATTTTTTTGTTCCATTTCGTAGAGGGTTTCGGCTACAACAGCCCTTGAGCCATCCATCAGCTCGTCGGACTCCCGCACAAACACAAAGCCACGGGAGATTATGTCGGGGCCGGAGGTCACCTGCATGTAACCGTCGTTCATGGTGATTCCGGCGGCGGCGATGATTAGGCCGTCTTCGGAAAGATGCTTACGGTCTCGAAGGACAACATTGCCCACGTCGCCGATACCAAGGCCGTCTACCAGAAGCTGGCCGGAGGGCACGGTTCCGTTCATTTTGGCCTCTTTAGTGGAAATCTCCAAGACTTCGCCGATTCCGGCCACGAAGATATTTTCCTTTTTCATTCCCATGGAAATGGCCAAATCCTTGTGGTGCGTGAGATGGCGAAATTCGCCGTGGATGGGCATAAAATATTCCGGCTGAATCAGTGCGTGCATGATTTTAAGCTCTTCCTGTTTGGCATGGCCGGAAACGTGGACTTCCATTAGCCCCTCGTAAATGACCTCCGCGCCCTGCTTCATGAGGTCGTTTATTACCCGGGAAACAAGTTTTTCGTTGCCGGGGATAGGCGACGCGGAGATGACAACCTTATCGCTTTGGGAAATGCTGATTTGCCGGTGGTCGGAAAACGCCATGCGCGAAAGCGCAGCCATTGGCTCGCCCTGACTGCCGGTTGTAATAATTACCAGCTGATTATGCGTGTAATTTTTGATTTCGGATACCTCGATAACCAGCCCTGTCGGCGCGGTGAGATAACCCAGCTCCATGGCGGTTTTAACGGCGTTTACCATGCTGCGTCCCATAAACAGCACCTTGCGTCTGTGTTGAACGGCGGAATTTAACACCTGCTGAATGCGGTCAATATGGGATGAAAACATAGCCACAATCAGCCGCTGAGTGGGCGACTCCTCAAAAACGCGCTGGAACATATCGCCCACGGTGCGCTCGGAGAGGGTGTAGCCCTTGTTGAGGACATTTGTGCTTTCGCACAAGAACAGCTTGACGCCTTTTTTGCCCAGTTCGCCAAAGCGCGCTAGGTCAATCGTTTCGCCCTGAATAGGCGTGAAATCCACTTTAAAGTCACCGGAAATAATAACCACACCTACAGGCGTCGTGATGGAAAACGCCACTGCGTCCGCAATGGAGTGGTTCACACGGATAAATTCGATTTTAAAGCATCCGGCGGTAACTGTATCTCCTTGAAGCACGGGGGTCATTTCGGTTTGATTAAGCAGGCCGTGCTCGCGGAGCTTGTTACCCACAAGTCCCAATGTAAGTTTTGTTCCGAACAGTCGCGTTTTTATTTCGCGCAGAAAATACGGCACAGAGCCGATATGGTCCTCATGGGCGTGGGTCAGAAACATTCCGCGAATTTTCGCCTGATTCTCCTGTAAATAAGTGAAGTCCGGAATTACCAAGTCAATTCCCAGCATCTCGTCCTGTGGGAAAGCCACGCCACAATCAATTACAATAATGTCATCGCCGTACTCCAGTACGGTCATGTTTTTTCCGACCTCGCCATGTCCGCCTAAGGAAAAAACCTTTAGTTTGCTTTTTTTTGCCGGCAAAAATTAATCCTCCTCTACGTCTATCTCTTCGATGTCTATGCCCAAGGTTTCATAGTCTTCCTTGAACATCTCGAACACGCGCTCGTAATCCTCGTGGTCGCTGTCGATTATTTCAAAGGTGACTTCGTCTTCCCCGGATGGGGTACATTTGAAATGGGATACCAGTCCGTCCTCGCCTTCCGCTGCAAGCACATACATGCCGTCCTCGTCCTCGCGGGACGACAGAATTTGCAGGGGCATTTCCTCCCCGTCGTCGTCTACTAGGATGATGATGTTTTCGTCGTCCATTTCGTCCATTTCGTCAAACTGTGTTGGTTCGTTTGTCATACCTTCCTCCTTTTTTAATAGGGGCTCCGCCCCCAAGCCCCCTCGCTCCGCGGAAATGAATTCCGCTTCGCTCCCGCTCTCGCGGCATCGCGCTTTGCGCGATGGGTGGTTGTTCCTGTAATCCAAAAATCCTTGCAAAATATACACCGCCGCCATAGTGTCCACGCTTGCCTGATATCCGGCCCGATTACCTTTGTACACTCGCGAAACCGCACGGGTACTGAGGCGTTCGTCCCACAGAATCACGGGCCTTTTAAAGTATCGCTCAAGCTTCTCTTTAAAAGCCATGGTTAATTCACAGCGCGGGTTTTCCTCGCCGTCCATGTTTTTGGGAAAGCCTAAAATAATATGAGTCGCTTTATATTCAGCTAAAATGGCCTTAAGCTCTTTCAGGCTGGGACGCAAAGAAGCCGGGTCTTTCCGCCTAAGCGTCGTGACCCCTGTGGCCACCCGCCCGTTTAACGACACTGCCACACCGATGGTTTTGTCTCCGTAGTCCAAACCTAAAAAAATTTCCTTGCTACAACACCTCACGCAAATACTCCCGCACCATTTCTTCCAGGAGTTCGTCCCTTTCCAGCTTTCCGATTAACGCGCGCGCATTCCTGTGGCTGGTGATGTATGTAGGGTCACCGGACAGGATATACCCGACAATTTGCGTGATGGGGTTGTAGCCTTTTTCCTTCAAGGCCATGTAAACAGATTCAATATTCGCCTTAACCTCGTCCTGGGTCACACGCTCATATCTTTCCAGTCGGTGAGTTGCTGTTTCCATCATAGTAAAAGCTCCTTGGGTTTTATTTTTCCTTGCAGAATTTCGTTTGTAACCCCGGTAATTTCAACATCACGGATGGTGCCGGGTAGCAAATCATCACGCGCTATTTCCACCGGACAGTAGTTTTCGCTGTGCCCTTGACTCAATGTCTCGAACAGGACGGTCAAAGTTTTTCCGGTTTGACTTTTGAGAAAATCGCCTTGTTGCTTTAATGCCAATTCACGCATAGCCTTGCCCCGCGCGGATTTGATATCCGGTGGAATTTGCCCCGGAAGCTTCGCGGCGGATGTGCCCTCGCGCCGGGAATATTCAAAGACATGCACCCGAGCGAATTTCATGGTTCGTATAAATTCGAGGCTTTGTTCAAAATCGGCGTCGCTTTCGCCGGGGAAACCCACGATAACGTCAGTAGTGAGGGCGGCCTCCGGGCGCAACTCGCGCAGAGAGGCGGCGGCGGCGGCATACTCCGCTGTAGTGTAACGCCGGTTCATCGCCGCGAGAGTAGCATCGTTTCCGCTTTGTAATGATAAATGAAAATGACTACACAGAGCAGAGGAGGCAGCTACCGCATCAAGAAAATCGACGTCTACGGCCCACGGGTCAATGCTGCTTAAACGCAAACGCTTAAGCCCGTCCATGGCAGATACGGATTTGACCAGCGCGGCGAGGTTTGCTTCGCCTGTATTTTCCCCATAGGAAGCCACTTGTATACCCGTAAGCACAATTTCCGGCGCACCGGCGGCAATGAAAGCTTGCGCTTCCGCAAGAATTTCCCTTATAGGGCGGCTTTTCGGCGCACCTCGAACATAGGGCACTATACAATATGAGCAAAAACGGTCACAGCCGTCTTGAATTTTGATAAAGGCGCGGGTGCGCCCGGCGTGCTCATATGGCGTGGAAAGCATGTCATCAGCGTGGGTCGGCTGTGTCAGCTCTGCCAATTTTCCAAAAAATATTTCGGGATAACGTGCGTCAAAGATAAAATCCGTCTCAAGCTTGTGCGCGTTTGACGAAAAAGACGGAGAATTCGCCATACACCCGCACATGGCAACAAAGGCCGAAGGGTTCCGCTTACGGGCACGGCGAATCATCTGCCGGGATTTTTTATCGCTTACATGAGTAACGGTACAGGTATTTATAATGTAGATATCCGCAACTTCGTCAAACTCCACAATGCTGAAACCCATGCCCCGAAGCCGCAAAAGCAGGGCCTCTGTATCGCATTGGTTTACCTTGCAGCCCAAAGTGTGGGCGGCAGCCTTTAGCATGGGGGAGCTATTTGAAGAATTTCGCGTAATTGTTCTTTTATTGTTTCCGGCTCGGGAGGCACTTTGTCTGATGCGGCGAAAATATACGCCTCGCCGGGCTTACAAGGAATACGATTCAAATAATCAAGGGCTTTTCGCCTGTATTTTTCCACGGGCACACCGGCGGTTAAGAGCAAATTAACTTTGGTGTCCGTTAAATTCGCGTTGTCCAAAAAATATCTGGGGGGGCCGACCATTTGTCCGCCCCAAACCGGCCCGCACAAATAAATCTCCCCAGGAATTGACTCGGGCATGTTTTTTACGGGATAACCCCTCCCCCCAAAGGCCATCCCCAAAGCTTTTATCATAAAACCAAAGGTGGACTTGTCATTCAAGTCGGATTCAAGCTCACGGACAGGCATTTGCATGACTTCCGCCAATGCCTCCGCAAAGATTTTTGTTTTTTTCGAACGGGTGTAATATAGTACCATGCCAAAACCTCAGAAAATATCTACCAAATTCTTGTAATCAACCATATATTAACATCACTTTGCCAAAAAGAAAAGGGGTATAGGCAAATGAAAGATGATTAACAAAATAAAAAACCTCCGGCTCTTTCCGGATGGCGAAAGCAAGACAAATTTAAGCATAGGCGACATAAAGGGTGAGATTTTAGTAATTTCGCAATTCACCCTTTATGCCGACTGCCGCAAGGGCAACCGCCCAAGCTTTACCGAAGCCGCCCCGCCCGTTTTGGCCGAGGAGCTTTATGATGGATTAATTCGGGATGGGTGTGTCATCCTTTGGCTCTTCACCTTCGCAGCAGCCCGCTTCCTTTTTCTCCAAGGATTCGTTTATGCTGCAAGCCAGGTTATCCAGCGCGGAAGCGGCTTTTTCCAACGCGGTCTGACTGGCTTTTTTTACCTTTGGCTCTACTTCGCGGTAGAAGTCCTGCATTTTGCTTCCTACGTCCTTGGCAAACTTGTTCACGTCCTTGGCAAACTGTTGCAGCTTTTCTTCCATGTTCTCGCGGGTTTCTTTGCTCACAAAGCGTGGATTAGCACCCAAAACCTCCAATAGCTTGGCCGCTTCGTCCGTGCTGATTTTTCCGGCCTCAAGCAAATCAAGCACGCGCATTTTTTCGTTGTTCATAGTAGTACCTCCCATAAATATTTTGTCTTTCAAATACATACGTTTGTGTACAAAAAAAGTCTAATGTCAGCCGGGCAAAGCGAACAGGTGAACTCTGTCGGGATTGCGATGGTCGAGTGCGTAGATATAAGATTCGTAAAGCCAGACATAGCTGACCCAATGAATATTGGAGAGGGTGATAATTTGCCCTGTGTCTTTGTTGTAGGCGCGGGGGACGTGGCGACCCTCCTCGGTGAAGACAATCCACTGAAAGAACACGTCGAAACTGCGGACATTTCGCGGGGAATGAACGGCAATTTCTCTGCCATCCTGAGTGATGCTGCGAATGTACCCGTACATATCCAGATAATAGATTATATCGTTAAACACGCGCAAACCGTGTCGAACGCCGCCCACAAGGGTGTCGGAGGTTATATTGCTTATATTGAGCTTAGAAAGCCCGGAATCCGGCGTACCCGGCTCGCCGACCATAACAAACAGGCGTTCCTCCACCCGGTTTTCAACTACGTTGTCAAAATAAACCGGATAAATAGCAAAAACAGGTCTTCTCCATATAATCTCGTGGTGTCCGGTGGTTAAGTCCATACGAAACAGATAGTGGTTGTATCCAGCATGGGTATAAAACAGACCGTTGCCCAGCACAGCCAAATTAAGTGCGGGGAAGTCGGTAATGCGGGTGAGGTTGTCGCCGTTGGCTTGGGCGCGGTAAATCGCGCCGTCAGAGGCGGTGTCCACAAAGAAGATATAGTCACCGTGCCCCACGATAAATGATGGTCGAACGCCCTCTATGATAACAGTGTCCTCGGCGGCACCAAGAACCCCGGCCGCTCCCGGGATTATCATAATGTCGGCTACGCGGCGGCGCAGCATTCCTTCATAGTCGCGGAAGAAAATGAATCCGCCGAAATGCGAAAAGCTGCCGCCGACAGCGTCAGATACATTTCGGGGATGGGTCAGGGTTACGGCGGAAAAGTCGTGCTGAGGCGGCGGCGGCAGGCCGGGACGGGCAAAAACCTCCGGATTCGCCCAGAAATAGCTGTCGGTGTACGCCCGAATGCCCCGGTTGACCATAAATCCGACGGCCAGAATAAGGATTACTATAAGTACAGCGATAAGTCCTTGCAGAACCTTCTTGAGGCCCTTGCTTGCGTTGGGGTCTGCCTCCGAGTTACTGTCCATCAGGGCTTTGAACCGCTTATAAAAATCGTCCAGCGAACCGTACAGGATATCCCCGCTCAAAATTTCTGTGATAGTGTTTTCAATGCGTGGAGGGATTTCCAAGCCGAAGACATTAAAGCCAGGCGCGTCCTTGTCCGGAGCCTCGACACCCGTTACAAGCTTGTAATACAGCCTTGCTATCTGAACCAGAGTGGGATGAAAATCCGTTTCCCAAACAGGCGGCGCGCACACCACAAGCTGTTTGAACGGGTTCACGCGGAAATCCTGAGGGCTTATGCCAAAGGTCGCGCCCTTCTCTGCGGCTTGCGCCAGAGAAAGCAACGCCGGCCGTATAAAATGAAAGGCTTCGAGATATTCCATTTGCTGGCCGCTCATGAACTGGTCTACCGTCACCATCCCGCAGGCACGACGCACAATGTAAGCCGTATTGTTTCGCTCGAAAACCTCCACCACCGGGTGCAGGCTCGCGTCCCTAATCTCCTCGCAGGCCGTGGCACGCCTGACAAACTCCTCACAGTCAACCGTAAACTCCTTCATAAACCGGTCGGATACATTAAGCACCCCCGAATCATCCCGCGAAACCATATATGCCGGATAAAATTCTGTTATTACGAAATCGTCGCCGTTTTCCCCCGTAGCTTTATAATGCGTCAGGTAGCTGTCCCCGCCGATTACCCCTCCCAGCGAATACGGTGTTACGTCAATAGGCAGTGGCACTTAGTTCACCTCTAACAAATTTCTAAGATTTTGTCCGCAATATAGCAAACGTCCTTCAATCGGCCTTGTCAGAACTCCGACGACGCAGTCGCGGCTTCCCTCTGACAAGACCGTTTTCGGGTGCGTTTGCTATAGTATAGCATCTTTTTGAAAAATATACTATTATCTGAATAAATACAAAATAATTTTACAATGCACCTGCAAGCCTCTGTTTTAGCCGCTTTTCTATGGTGTAATGTCAAGGGGTAAATTAAAAAAGTCTTGACATATATATTTCATGTGCAATATAATGCTTACATATCAAATAAAACCATTTAGGAGGATTTGCATGGAGGACGTTTTTATTTTTCTTTGGGTAGTGCTACCTATAGTCATTGCAGTAGGTGTTATTGTTCTGATTGTGATGATAGGAAATGTAATCAAGGCGCGTGTATCTGCAGTTAGCCGAAAGTCATTTGAAAAACTGGTCAATGACTTAAAAGAGGAAAACGAAAAAATGAGAGCGGAGCTAACAGCAATAAAGGATAGTGTTGGCTCTATAGACAAAATGATGAAGGAGATAGGGTAGTGTGGTGAACGAAAACTTGATTTTATCAAGTCATATAGATTACACAAAGCTATTCGATGCCCTATCTCACCCTATGAGAGTAAAAGTTATTGGCATACTTTTAGAAAAGCGAAGATATGTGAGCGAATTAGCAAAAATAATGAACATGAGCAGGCCGCTTCTGTATATGCACCTAAAAAAGCTAGAGGAAGCCGCAATTGTAACAGGTAGTTATGAAATTTCGGACTCTGGTAAATCCATGAAATATTATGAAGCAAAGTCTTTTGATGTTCATTTAACACCCGATATGATAATTAGCTTGTCGGAAACTATCCCTATTGAGCCTAACGGCAAAAGCTAAGAAAACAGGCAGGAGCAAAAAAACCCTGCCTGTTTTACCTATTCAAGAAAAGAATTTGTGAAGCCGCCCCAATTTTGCTACACTCCTACACTTGCTACACTTTCAAAAATGGGCGAGTGTAGCAAGTGCATGAAATGTAGCAGTTTTCAGTCGCTCCCACAAATTTTAATCAAAGGGATTTTCGGAGTAGTCGAGTGTCACCCCCACCACGATATTACCCCCACCCCCACGCCGTACAAGTCACTTGCAGGTATGCGGTTTTCGTCTTTCATAGCGGTACATTCGGCAAGGAAAGAGCCGGTTATATCCGTTTCCTGTCTGTACGCTTGTATGGCATTGTTCACCTTTTCGGGCAGGGGCAAGCCCTCTAACTGCAACAGACGATAGCCCTCTATCAGCCAGTTTAGTATTGCACTTCTGTTCTTTTGCTTGCGGAAGTGTGCCTTTAAGCCGTTATCTTGCTCATGGGGTAGAAAATGACGGTCAAAGGGGATTAGATTTACTCTACCGCTCAAAAATACGGTATCGTCAGAAGTGCGGGGCAAATGGTTTGTGTTTATGAAAATCTTAAATTCGGGCTCAAATTCTACTGGATTTTCATTCAAAAACCTTGCCGTGTAGGTATCGCCCCCTGTAAGCTGTTTCACAAGGGCAATATTCAATTCTAAGCCCTTCACAAGCCTGTTAAAATGCCCTGATTGCGGATATAACTTATCTCGTACATCCTGCTATTATACACTCAAATCCGGCGAAAAACTGCCGCATTACGGCTATAACTGCAATACACGCCGTAGGAAAGGTGCGACAGCTTGCACATCCCATTATATCACGGAAAATGATTTGAAAGAGTTGGTTATTACCGACATCCGTGAAAAAGCCGGGGAAGTCTTGTAAGATGAAGCCGACGCAAGGGAGCGGTTTTACACTATAAAAGCACAGTCTAGCGGTTCGCAGTTAAAGCATGACAAAACGGCACTCAAAAAAGTCAGCAAACGACTTGCAGAACTGGACGCGCTCATGGGGCGTATGTATGCCTGTAAAACGATACGGCTTTTTTTAACAAGCCACCGTGTACGATTTTTTGATACAGGGGTTTACGGGGCATAGCGGCGCACTCCTAATGCCACCGTCTGCCGATAAAAGGGCGCATTTAATACACCCTCCGAAGTCCAATTTTTCAAAAGAAAACGGCGGCTTTGATTTTTATTTATCAAAACCGCCGTTTGGTTGCACTCTACGTTTGTAAGCACAATAAATTTCTTTCCACTACTACGGTTTTTTTATTACCGTAAGGCAGAAAGTATTATTCGCCGGATTGCCACAACTTCCATTGTTCTTGGAAACCGTGATATTCGCCCATTGATTCAACAAGTAATATCATTCCAGCTAAATCAATTGCGGCTATTGATTGTGTTATTGACTGTAGCATTTTTTCGCCCCTATTCGTCTTTTGTTTTTTTCCCTTTGACGCCAGCACCAATACTGGGGGCAATGCCCATAATTATAGCCACTGCCACTATAACCGCCACAGGAATATCTAAACTTGTAAACTGGTTTATAGCCCCAAGCACAAGTCCGACAATAAAAAAGAATAAAAGGAAAATGATAACTTGGCGAATTACCGAATGTTTTTTGTTTTCCATGCCTCTTTCCACCCCCTCACATTTGTGATTTGCTTTTTTTCTTGCGGTGAAATAAGTCTACCCGATAACTTCCCCCTATGCGGCAAGATGCAGTAACTAACGCAGTCGTTGCAGTAATTAGTAAGTCGGCGCAAAATTGCCAATTCAATCTTGTTGTTTGGCAATTACAATGCTAAAATAAATAAGAGTACATATCTTCGAGCGAAGAAGAAAACAAACAGGGGAGCGTGAGCCGCCACCATGATATATGTTGCGGTCTGTGATGACGAAACAAAAATAGGCGCAGAAGCAGAACACGCTTTGATAGAAATTTTTAGCAATATGCAAGTTGAGCATGAGATAGATGTTTTTATTAACGGCGAGGAATTGTGCCGCCACATGAACGAAGGGGCGCACTATGATTTAATCTTCCTTGATATTGAGTTTGCCAAAGACGAAATAAACGGCGTGGAAATTGGGCGGCTTATTCGTGAAGCCTATCAGAATAACAATGTTTCCATTGTCTATATATCACGAGAAAAGGATTACGCATTTCAGTTGTTTGAAATACGCCCTTTGAATTTTCTTATTAAGCCGTTGGAGCATGACGTATTAGAAAAAACTGTCAAAACCTATATGCAAATTGCAGGGCTTTGGTCGAGCGATTTTGCATATATCGTTGGGCGTGATACTCGCAAGGTAAAAGTTAAAGATATAACACATATAGAAAGTAGCGACAGAAAATTGATACTGCATTTTGTTGACGGTAAGACGGACGTGTTTTACGGTTCGCTAAAAGAAGTGTATCAAGAGCAACTAAAGAAATTTGATTTTTTGTTTATCCATGCATCTTACGTGGTAAACTTTGATTACATATCCGCAATAAGATATAACCAATTATCTTTGCGGGGCAACACCACCCCTTTGCCAATTAGCCAAAACAGGAGAAACGAAATACGAGAAAGTTATTTTTCGATTATGAAAAGGCGGAGGGTGTGATGGTATGAGTCCAATTGTTACGGCTGTGTACTTGATATCATGGGCAGTTGTTGTATTTTCCTATGGAATGATTATAAAAGGGGTTTATGAAGAACGCAGGACGGGTAAGGCAATGATGATAGTATCGTATCTTGCTATGTATATATTGCCAGTAGTATCGTTTTTAGTGATTGGCATTCCTGCGATTACTGCGGCTTCTAATCTTTTTGCAAGTTTCGTTATAACGGTAAATTATAAATCCACCCTAATGAAACGCATTGTTATAACATTTGCATGCTTTGCAGTAATTGCTTTTGCAGATGTATTAGCAACAGTGGTAACGAGGCATGGGCTTGCAAATTTCTTTGAGCCATATGCACTTGAAGATATTCTGGAGGGACATGCTATTGTTGGTTTTTTATTGATACCGACTATAACAGTTACGATTGCACTACTACTTCGTAAATTTACAAAATTCAAGAAAAACAACGTAGATATACCCATGTTTTGGGTTTCGGCATTGCTTATTCCGCTGACTATAATGCCAATGACATATTTTAGCGTAGTGTACTTGTCAGATATATCAGCAATTGTTGCAATTGGCATAATGTTCGCCATTGTTGTGTTTGTCTTGTACTATCAAGACCGCCTCGCCGCCGCCTACGAAGACAAACTAAAATCCGCCCTCCACGCCCAAGAAAAAGAATATTACTTTACCCAATGCAAGCTAATGCAAGAATCTGTAGAAAACATAAAAACAATACGCCACGATATGAAATTTCACTTAGCAACGGCAAGAGATTTTAACATAAGTGGTAAAGCAGACGAGGCAACAGACTATCTTAACAGCTTGCTTGGCGATATAGAGAAAAAGGAAATATACAGTAATACAAACAACACAGCCTTTGATAGTATAATCAACTTCAAATTAAACGATGTTAAGCAGGAAAATATCAAATTGGATATACGTTTGCTAATTCCTCCTGCTTTGAATATCGAAGTAGCCGACATTGTAACCATACTTGGCAACCTTTTGGATAATGCCATAGACGCAGTAAAAAAAGTTGAGGACAAGCAAATTAAATTGGACATAGAGTACAGCAACGAAAGTCTTTTTATCCAAGTAGAAAACACCTTTGACGGCGAAGTAAAATACGCAAAAGAAAAAAACGGCACAGCAGAGGCAATCACCACACGCAAAAGCGGCAACAACCACGGCTACGGCTTAAAGAATATCCTCAAGTCCGTGGAAAAATATAACGGGCATATAGAAGTTATCCATGAAGAAAATATTTTTTCGGTTGGCGTACTTCTTTATGTGGACGAATAACATATGACGCATGATGTATAAAGTGCATATCAAACGACTATTATATCATTCCACGGGGACAACATGACCTATAAAATGTATGTAGGTGATGTTAAATGTCAAAGCAAC
>WQSB01000068.1 GCA_009788085.1 Defluviitaleaceae bacterium | reverse complement strand
CTGGAAATTTTCAGCCGTTTGGCTGAAAGTAGGCCGTCATCATCGCGCCCGTCTTCGTGCAGAGACAATCGCACGACCTCCGGCTCTGCAAAAAAGTTGTCCACAGGAACTTCGAAGACCCGGGCAAGCTTTTCCAGTGTTACTGCTGTCGCTCCGCGTTCGCCGCGCTCAATTAACCCCATGTGCGAAACCGTGAGGTCCATTGACTCGGCAAGCTCTTCCCTGGTTATTTTTCTCATTTCGCGCTCGGCGCGTACGTTGTAGCCTATTACGCTGTCTATTCTGATTTTATCCTTTTTCCGCGAATTGTCCACGGCTATCCCTCACTCACTTATTTATTTGCTTAATGGATTTTATACCCATATCGTGCGCATTGGAAGTTACATGCAGTGACTTTCGTTAGGTTCATTCAGTTAGAGGAGACTAAGATTTGTCATTGCCGAAATTTGATGCTATACTTTCGGCGTCTAAGAAAATGTCATAAACAAGGTGATTTGTATGCCACGAAAAGCCCCCGAAAAAGCCCCGAGCAAGTCCTCTTCTTTGCACAAGGAAATTAAGCTGCTGGCCATGGCCGCCGGAGGGATTCTTCTGCTGGTTGCCGTTTTTATTCCCTCCGCCGCAGGTATCGTTGGACATTTTATCCGGGATTTGCTTATCGGGCTACTTGGCTTGGGTGCGTTCCTTATGCCGGTTGCTTTTATTGCCGCCGCTATTTCTAGCATGGTTTCGAAAAGAATTCAAGTGCCTACAGTTCAATTAATTTTTATACTTTGGTTTGTTTTATCCCTTTTACATATTATTAACCCCTTGGACGGCGCGAATCTCACCGCTTTTGAGTACATGCGCGCCGTTTTTGTTGAGGGGCGAGTTGCGGGCGGAGGCATTGTCGGTGCGGTTTTGGGCCAGCTGTTGGCGTTTTTCTTGGGAAGAGTAGGGGCAATTGTTGTCCTGAGCGCGTCTACGCTTATTTTGCTGGTGCTGGTAACGGGACGTTCCTTTATAAACTTTGTAGGAAAAGGCGTGGACGCCGCCCGGGATTATTACGGCGAAAGAACCGCCCGCCGCCTTGAAGAGGAAGAGGATGACTTCGAAGAGCCTCCCCCTCGGCGTGGTTCCGCACGGCGGGCGGTCGAGCCTGCCCCGGGCACAATCCTTGAAATAGATGACACTGGCCGTGAGCCTGCAAGAATTTCACTCCTGCAAGAGGAATATGAAGAAAAAAACAAGAAAAAAGCGGCGGCCAGCCCCTTGTTTGCAAAGCGCGAAATCAAAGTAAAACCAGCCCGTACAGAAATCCTAAGCTTCCCTGACAGAATTACCGAAGAGGACGAGCATTGGGAAGCAGCTGCGCCGGATTATGACGACGATTACGAAGCCGGTTTCGAGGCCGGTTATGAAGCCGAGGGCTCGCCTGAGGCTCAGGTATTGCCGTTTATTTCGCCTGATGATGAGAATGAATTCGCGGGGCTGGTTGTAAAGGGTCTTGTGGACGAGCCGCAACCAGGGAATCAGCGGGAGGCTCTCGCGCCGATGTATGCAGACGGGGACGACGACGAGCTTTTGGAATTTGATGAATACGCCCGTGCCAGCGGAAGAACAAAAGCCGTGGCTTGGGATTCGGATGATGATTTGACTGCCGCTGGTGAGCCCACTTATGAAAATTATCAGCTTCCTTCCTATGATTTGCTTGCGAGGAACGACCGCTTAGGTGTCAGTGCAGAGTCCCGTACCCAGGTGCTGGAAAATTCCCGCATCCTGGAGGAGACTTTGCGAAGCTTCAAGGTAGAGGCCAAAGTCGTAGAAGTCAGCGTCGGGCCAACGGTAACGCGCTACGACCTTCAGCCCGCGCCCGGGGTAAAGGTTGCGTCCATCGCAAATCTTTCCAATGACCTGGCTCTTAATCTTGCGGCCCAGGGAATTCGCATAGAAGCCCCCGTCCCCGGGAAGTCTGCCGTTGGCATCGAAATTCCCAATAAAGACCCGCAAAGCGTTTTTCTGCGCGAAATTTTAGAGGACAACCGTTTTGACAGCTTTCCGTCAAAGCTGGCCTTTGCCGTGGGTAAGGATATCGCTGGAAGCCCCGTGATTACCGACATTGCGCGGATGCCGCATTTGCTGATTGCCGGGGCGACTGGTAGCGGAAAATCCGTGTGTATCAACACGCTGATTGCCAGCCTTTTGTATAAAGCGCGTCCCGATGAGGTTAAACTTTTAATGATTGACCCCAAGGTCGTGGAGCTTAGCGTCTACAACGGAATTCCTCATTTGCTGATTCCCGTTGTCACCGACCCGAAAAAGGCCTCCGGTGCGTTAAGTTGGGCGGTGGCGGAAATGGAGAATCGCTATAATATGTTTGCCGAAACCGGCTGCCGGGAATTAAAAGGCTACAATAAATATGTAGCGGAAAATGAACAACCGGAGCTGCCCCAAATCGTAATAATCATCGACGAGCTGGCGGATTTAATGATGACCTGCAAGGGCGAAGTTGAGGATTCTATTTGCCGCTTGGCGCAAAAAGCCCGCGCCGCCGGGATTCATTTAATTGTAGCAACCCAGCGGCCTTCCGTGGATGTTATCACGGGGCTGATTAAGGCAAATATTCCGTCGCGGCTGGCGTTTGCGGTGTCATCGGGCACGGACAGCCGCACTGTTTTGGATATGTACGGGGCGGAAAAGCTTCTGGGTAAGGGAGATATGCTGTTCCTTCCCATGGGGCAGAATAAGCCGATTCGCGTACAGGGCGGCTTCATTTCCGACAAGGAAGTGGAAAGCCTCGTAAGCTTCTTAAAGTCCCAGGCCCCCGCCGAACACACCACCGAAATGATTCAAAAGGTTACAATGCCGGGCAAGCCCCTTATTGAGGGTGATTTGGACGAGTTTTTCCGAGAATCCGTAGAATTTTTGCTGTTGAAGGGCAAAGCTTCCACCAGTATGCTACAGCGGCAGTTCCGCATAGGTTATAATCGCGCTTCCCGTCTTATGGAGGACCTTGAGGCGCGCGGCATCGTTGGCCCGGAAGACGGCGTAAAGCCCCGAAAAGTTACTATTACCCGAGAGGAATTCCGAGAGCTATATGGCTAGAAGCATATCTCCCCAAATTTATTTGGTCTCCCTGGGATGCGACAAAAACCGCGTGGACGGGGAGGTTATGATTGGAACGCTTCGAGGCGCGGGATATGAAGTGCCAAATGACCCCGCCGACGCCGACGTTATCATAATAAACACCTGCGGCTTTATTAAGGATGCAGTGCAGGAAAGCATAGACATGGTGCTGGAGCTGGCCGCCTACAAACAGGAGGGCAGTTGCCGCGCCTTAATAATTGTGGGTTGCATGGCCGAGCGATACCGCAAGGAAATTCTTGAAACCATACCCGAGGCCGATGTTATCATAGGCGTGGGCGAATACGAAAAAATCGCGGAGGTAGTAGCCGGCCTGGTTGGCCCGGCATCCGGCAGCGTAAATGCCGCGCAGATTTCCGGCGAAGCTGCGGCTGCCATACCATCTGACCCCTATCTTCTCCGCCTTGCCGCCCGTCACGACGATGCCATCCCCCATGTGGCATATGTAAAAATTTCCGAAGGTTGCGATAACCACTGCACTTATTGCACGATACCGTCCATTCGCGGGGCGTATCGCAGTCGCACGATGGAGTCTATTTTAGAAGAATGCCGATTGCTGGTGGAGGCCGGGGCAAAGGAATTGGTGCTGGTGGCCCAAGATACATCCCTCTATGGCACGGATATTTACGGGGAAAAGCGGCTGCCCGCGTTGTTGCGGGAAATCGCCAAATCCGGCGCGGACTGGATTCGCCTGATGTACGCCTATCCCGAGCATATAACTTCTGATTTAATAGACGTTATGGCGGAGCTGCCGCAAATTTGCAAATATATCGACATGCCCATTCAGCATAGCGAAGACAGCGTCTTGGCGCGAATGGGACGAGCCGGAAGCCGCGCCGCGTTGCTGGAATTGATTGCGCAATTGCGTGAGAAAATCCCCGGCATCGCAATCCGCACGACGCTGATGGTAGGCTTCCCCGGCGAAACGGCGGAGGATTTTAAGAATTTGTACAACTTCGTGCGCGATGTAAAATTCGACCGGCTGGGCGTTTTCCCGTATTCCCAAGAAGAGGGAACCCCCGCCGCAACCATGAAACAGGTTCGTTCCGACGTGAAAATTTCCCGGATGGATAAATTAATGGCTTTGCAACAGAAAATCCATTTTGCCAAGCAGCGGGAATATATCGGGCGGACTTTGCCTGTAATGATAGACTCTGTCTCGAAGCCGGAAACAACGGGGCATGGCTCCTGTATAGGCCGTACTCAATATGACGCCTACGAAGTGGATGCTGTGGTGAATTTTGACAAGATGACAAACCTTTTTCCCGGCCAAATTGTGCCCATGCGCATCACGGGCGCGGATGATTATGACTTGAAAGGTGTTTTAGAGTGACTCTCAACCTTCCGAATAAGATTACTTTACTGCGGGTGTGCCTGATTCCGGCATTTTTGTTTGTGTTCCTGGTGCAGCCCTTTGGAAATGAACTGGCCGATGCATGGATTGCATTGATTTTGTTTTCCGTGGCGGCCATTACCGATGCCATTGACGGATACTTGGCGCGTCGTTATAAATTGGTGACAAATTTTGGAAAACTGATGGACCCTTTGGCCGACAAGCTGTTGGTTTGTGCGGCTTTAATTGCCTTTGCCGCCACGGGTCTGCTTTCGGTTTGGGCGGTTATTGTGCTGATTAGCCGGGAATTCTACATCTCCGGTCTGCGCCAGCTTGCCCTTGAGCGGGGGCTGGTTTTGGCGGCCACAAGCATTGCAAAATTCAAGACTATTGCGCAAATCGTGCTTATTATATATGTGCTTTTGCCGCCGCCTTTTACTTTGCTGGTCTTCGATATCGTGATTTTCGTGTTGGTAATCATCGCCGTGGCGGCCAGTGTTATTTCCGCATGGGATTACACTTGGAAAAATAAACAAATTTTCACCAAGGAGTAAATAAATTGGACAATAAAATTTTTGATTTATGGGCCGATGGCTATGAGTCGTCGGTGGCTGATTCTGACGAGAATAATGAATTCCCCTTCGCCGGGTACAAGGAAATTTTGAATGAAATTTATAAACGGATAATGGACGCGCCCTCATGTAATATTTTGGATATTGGCATTGGAACAGGAGTGCTGGCGGCAAAACTCTATGACAACGGCTATACGATTACCGGGCTGGACTTTTCAGAGAAAATGCTGGATTTGACCCGCGAAAAAATGCCCAAAGCCAAGCTGCTTCAATGTGATTTTAGCCAAGGGATGCCGGATGAACTTGCCGGGGAGAGGTTTGACTTCATAGTAAGCACCTATGCTTTGCATCATCTTCCCGATGAGGGCAAGGCTGTGTTTTTATTAAGCTTAGCAAAATTTTTGGCCCCCGATGGCGTTATTTTTATAGGCGACGCCGGATTTGAAACTAAAGCCGATTGGGATAAATGTCGTGCAGAGAACCAAGATGAATGGGATGACGATGAGTATTACATGGTGTTTTCGGAGTTTGCGGGGCGTTTGGAGAGCGTATTCACAACAGAGTATCGCCAGATATCTCACTGTGGCGGGTTCTTGGAATTGCGTTTGAAATAAGCAAGCGGAAGGACTATTTTCATGACCGCAGAAATTTTATCCGTAGGCACGGAAATTTTATTGGGAAATATCGTGAATACAAACGCGGCCTTTATCGCCCAAGAGCTGGCGAAGCTGGGCATAGCAACCTATAACCAGACCACCGTGGGAGACAATCGCGAACGCTTAGTCGCCGCCTTTGCCCGCGCCTACGAAACCGCAGATATGGTAATCACCATCGGCGGCTTGGGCCCGACCTTGGACGATATCACAAAGTCCGCCGCGGCGGAATATTTCGGGCTGGGCATGGTCATCCACGAGGAATCTCTGCGCCTGATAAAAGAACGCTCCGGCGGTCGCTATCTGGAGAATTTCCAGCGTAACGCCCTTGTCCCGGAGGGTTGCGGCATTTTGCCAAATGATAACGGCCAAGCACCGGGGGTAGTTATTGAGGGCAGAGCCCCCATGAAACTCGCCATTTTATTACCCGGGCCACCCCACGAATTGGAGCCGATGTTTACAAATTACGCGGTTCCTTTTTTGCGTCAAAAAACAGATGGCGTGTTTCTGTCACGCACATTAAAAATAATCGGCATCGGCGAGGCCAAGGTTGAAGTTCTGCTTCAGGACTTAATTGAAGCGCAAACCAACCCCACCATAGCCCCATATGCAAAAGTAGGCGAAGTCCATGTCCGCTTGACCGCCTCCGCCGAAAATGAAATCGCTGCCCAAAACCTAATTACACCCGTAGCGGATGAAATCTACCGCCGATTGACCCCGAACATCTACGGCGAGGATGAAGCATCTCTGCCGGAAATTGTAATAGACTTGCTGAAATCCCAAAGCCACACCATTGCCGTTGCGGAATCCTGTACAGGCGGATTGCTGGCAGCAGAGCTGATTTCCGTGTCTGGCTGTTCCAGCGTTATGCGCGAAGGATTTGTTACCTATTCCAACGATGCCAAAATGGCAAGGCTTAGTGTCGGCGAAGCCGTATTAAAAACTCATGGCGCGGTAAGCCCCCAAGTTGCCGCCGCCATGGCCGAGGGCGCGGCAAAAGCCTCCGGCGCAAGCGTCGCCCTCTCCACCACCGGAGTCGCCGGGCCAGATGGCGGAACCCCGGAAAAACCCGTCGGGCTGGTTTGCATCGGCCTGTACATCGCTGGCCGCGCAACTCAAACCATTCAATATAACATCCCCGGCCGCCGCAACGTAATCCGCACCCGCGCCGCAAAATTCGCACTGGATATACTGCGAAGGGCATTGGAAGAATGAGGCGAAATCATGCGAACCATTCAAATTTTTGATAAAGCAAACTATGAGCCCCACTGGAAGAAGTTCAAGCGCGATTCTGCACGAGCGATTATTTTCATTGAAGATAAACTGCTTATGGTGCAAAGCAAAAAATACGGCGAATTCAAATTCCCGGGTGGCGGCATAGACCCCGGCGAAACTCACATAGACACGCTAATTCGAGAGGTGAAAGAGGAAACCGGGTACATGGTCATCCCGGAAAGCATCGTCGAATACGGGAGAATCCTCATGTTGCGAAAAGGAATCGACGAGAACGAAATTTTCGAGCAAGAATCCTGTTATTACACCTGCTTACACCTGCAAAGTGTACGAACAAAAAATATCCTCGCCTACGCCGGATGATGGCTACGAGACAGAGTATGGTTATGCCCCGCTTCTTATATCACTAAATGATACTGTCGCTGCCAACGAAAAAGTGCTAACTATCCCGGAAATCCCATGGACTATACGTGATTTAACTGTGTTGCGTGAACTTAACCGAAAAATTGAAATGAGGCATAAATAATGAGAATCACAACCATTCGTCACGGAGAAACCGATTGGAACCGCGAGCGCAAGCCCCAAGGCTCCTGCGACATAGAATTGAATGCCGCCGGAATCAAACAAGCTGAAAAGCTGGCGGCACGACTAGCAGACGAGGCCTGCGAAATTATTTACACAAGTGACCTGTCGCGTGCGAAAAAAACCGCCGAAATCATCAACACGCACCATGGCGTAGAGCTTGTTGCCTCATCACAGCTGCGTGAAACAAGCTTCGGTGAGTTTGAGGGCAAAAGCATAAACGACCCCCAGACCGCCGCCGCATTTAGCAAATTTCTTGACGAACGCGCCCCGGCGTATTTCGCCCAAATACAAGGCTATTTAAAGGAAATCATTTCATGCGGCAAAGAGAACATATTTATCGTAGGCCACCACGGAACTATACGCGCCATCATCTGCGGATTGCTGGAACGCCCTATAGCGGATAGGGTTCTGTTCGATATAGGCAACACCGCCATCCACATGTTTGAAAAGTGCGATGACGGCAGTTTTCAAATGATTCTGGAAAATGATACGATGCATCTGTAGGAGGCAGTCGCTATGTCGGATAAAAAAACAAAGCTGCGAGGGCTTTTAAAAACAACTGCACTGACAATATTATTGGCCATATTTCTATCCGGGTGTGGGCGTGGAAGCATAAGCCAGAACCCACCGGTTATGCCGGAGCCGCCCGTCAGAATATGGGAAACCTTAGAAGAGCAATTCGACCGGGATTATAGCGTAGTAGCCTCCACGCGGGTGATTCCCTACCCGACCATTCCAACGCAGGAAATCAGCTTCACCACACCGGATAGATTTTCCATAAGCTACGCTTTGCATATCACCGTGGAAGACCCGAATGCCTCATTAGAAATGTTAGTCGAACTTCCGGGGGAAACAGGAAACCTTCATTTTATTTTCGCCGACAGCGGCAAGAGCATTGAAGCCACTCTTTTTTTGGAGCCCGACGCAATAGACTTCGCCTTTCACAATCTGTTTGCCATGGGCATTGTTGAAGAATCCCGCGTAACCGTGTGGGATATGTCGCGTCTTTCCCCCGACAACGACGAGGAGCACTACCATGCCCGTTGGAGTGAAAACAACACAATCTCAATAACATTTATTGAGAATTAATTTATTCCCACCGGTCGAAATATGTATTACAATAGGGAAAAAATATAAGAAAATATCAAGGGAGCGTTCTTATGCCTAAAAAAGCCAAGGAATCCAAGAAGGTCAAGGAAATAGAAGTATTTGACACCCAGGCGGCGAAGGAGGAGGCGTTACATAATGCCCTAGCCAATATCGAGAAGCAGTTTGGCAAGGGTGCGGTCATGAAGATGGGCGAAAAGCTGGGCAATACGGATATTCCCGTGGTGACAACGGGAATACTTAGCATAGACGTAGCGTTGGGGGTGGGCGGCGTTCCCAAGGGGCGTATAATCGAGGTCTACGGGCCGGAATCTTCAGGGAAAACCACGCTGGCTTTGCATATAGTATCGGAATGTCAAAAACTTGGCGGCATCGCGGGTTATGTTGACGCAGAGCACGCAATGGACCCGGTGTATGCGCGTAAGCTGGGTGTAAACACGGACGAGCTGTATATCTCCCAGCCCGACGACGGTGAGCAGGCATTGGAAATCGCCGAAGCCATGGTGCGTTCGGCGGCCATTGACATAGTCGTTGTGGACTCCGTGGCGGCGTTGGTTCCCCGCAGCGAAATCGAGGGCGACATGGGGCAGTCATCCGTTGGCGTGCAGGCCCGGCTGATGTCTCAGGCCTTGCGCAAGCTCACGGGAATCACCAACAAGACCAACTGTATAGTTATTTTTATCAATCAGCTCCGGGACAAAATCGGCGTGACCTATGGCAGCCCCGAAACAACCACCGGCGGCCGGGCTCTAAAATTCTACTCCTCCGTGCGCATAGACATTCGCGGCGCGGAGCCCATCAAAGTCTCCGACGCAATCGTAGGCCGGCGAACGAAGGTTAAAATCGCCAAAAATAAAGTCGCGCCGCCCTTTAAAATCTGCGAGGTTGACATGATGTTTGGCGAGGGTATTTCCAAAACAGGAGACCTCTTAGACCTTGGCACAGAGTTAAACATTGTAAACAAAAGCGGCTCCTGGTTCTCCTATGGCGAAACCCGCCTCGGGCAAGGCCGGGAAAATGCCAAGCAGCATATTAAAGACAATCCGCGGCTTAGTCATGAAATCGAAAACGCTGTGCGTACTCATTTTGGAATGAAAACACTGGAGGCCCTAGCCGCACCGGAAAATTTCATTCCTGTTGACCCGGCGGTTTTGGCAAGTGAAATCGACGACACCGACGATGCCCTGGAAATAGAAATTATGGACCTAGAAGAGGATGATATGTAATGCTTTTAAGAGCGTTTGGGGACATGAAGATTTTTGCGGCCAGTGCCAATCCGCAATTGGCGCAAGACGTGGTGAAGTATCTGGGCATAGAGCTTGGAAACTCAGAGGCCAAAAAGTTTTCCGACGGTGAAATTAACATGCGCATTAACGAGCCCGTTCGCGGGGCGGATGTTTTTATCATTCAGTCAACGGGCCCCCCGGTAAACGATAATTTGATGGAGCTTCTTATAATGATAGACGCCATGCGGCGTTCGTCGGCGGGGCGAATCACCGCCGTTGTGCCGTATTTCGGATATGCGCGGCAAGACCGCCGCGCCCAGCCCCACGACCCAATCAGCGCGAAGCTTGTGGCCGACATGATTGCCGCCGCTGGCGCGGACAGAATTCTTTCCATAGACTTACATTGTCCGCAGATTCAAGGGTTTTTTAATATCCCGATGGACCATATTCTGGGCGTTTACAAATTTGCGCATTATTATACGTCCCGCTCCGGCAACCTTTCCGACGTGGTTATCGTCGCGCCGGATTTGGGAAGCGTAAGCCGCTGCAACGCCCTTGCCGAAATGCTTGACCTACCGCTGGCCATCGTTGACAAACGCCGCCACAATGACACTCAAACCGAGGTCGCCAATTTCATAGGTGACGTCAGGGGAAAGCACGCCCTTTTGGTTGACGATGTTTTGTCAACGGGGGGCTCGCTGTGCAGTGCCGCCAGAACCGTCATGGAACACGGCGCGGAGGATGTTTATGCCTGTGTAACCCATCCCGTTCTTTCCGGCGACGCCATTAAAACCATTGAGGATTCCCCCCTCACAGAGGTGGTTGTTCTAAACACCCTTGAGATTCCCCCTGAAAAGAGACATCCAAAAATAAATGTGCTTTCCATTGCCGAATACGTTGGCGAATCTATAAGGCGCATCCACAACAGCCAATCCCTGGGCGAGCTTTTTAGGGCCTACGGCTTCGACAGAAGAGAAGGGTAGCCTCATTTGTATAAGCTCAAGCAGTCCATAAATAAGGGGCGGGCGTTCGTCAGAAACCAGCCCCTTTCCGTGCGTTACGGAATTGACGGCATTCTGATTACGGGCGGCGTGGGCTTGGCCGTCAATAATAATAATTTGTTCGCCCAGAGGCTGGGCGCGGGTGATTTTCACCTGAGTATGCTACAGTTTCTGCCGCAAATTTTAATGCTTTTTCTGCTGATTCCCGCCGGACTTATGGCCGACAGCTTAAAAAACAAACGTGTCATGATTACAGCCGCGCTGGTTTTTTCGGGGCTTTTTTTCGCGTTGGCCGGAGGCGCGGCTTTTATTCCCCTGCGGACAGTTTATTTTGTTCTGATTTTTTTGGCCTTGGCTAATGTTTCCGTGGGAATGTACAATTTGTCTTGGCAGGGCTTTTTCCCCGAAGTGGTGTCTGAAGCCCCGGACTCCCGGGAGAACCGTAATTCCGTACTTACCTTCCGCGCCAAAATGACCATGTTTGTAAATCTTGTGATTCCGCTGGCCGTGGGCGCGATTCTTACCGCCATTCCCGGCCATGACGGGAAAATCGCCGCACATCAGGCTTTCTACGGGCTGGCTGCTGTGATGCTTGTGGCAAACGCTTTTCATTTCCGCGCGGTAAGGGCCACAAGCCCCAGCCCGCCCAAGCGCGTTTCCCGCGCCGAAATGAAAGAAGCCGCCCGCCGCATGGTCAAAAACCGGCCCTTTGTTATATTCACTCTTCTGATTTTATTCTTCCATATGACATGGCAGGCCGACTGGACGCTGTACTTTATAGGCCAGGCCAACTATCTGTACATGAACGAGCTGATGCTCTCCTTCGCTCCCGTTGCCGCTACCATCGCTCAGCTTATAACCCTTAAATTCTGGAGCAAAAACAATAACCGTCAGGGCGTGGAATTGCCCCTCGCTTACGGAATGTTTGGCCTTTCCCTGTGCGCCATCGGCATTATCGTCAGCGTCAACCTGCCGCTGGCCATCGGGCGATGGGTGTTTTTGGCCTTTCATTTCATAGGCCATCTGGGCTTTGCCACCCTTGCCCTTAATCTTTTTCAGTGCCTTCTGAAAGTTGCGGACCAGGAATATCGCAGCCTTTTTATATCCGTTTACACATGCATTATCACCCTCAGCAACGCAATAATGCCCGTCGCCGGAGTCGCGCTGTATCGCGCGCTGGGCGGCAACAGGCAAGGGCTGATTTACGCTTTTGCCATTTTCTTTGTGCTGAGGGTGCTGGCCGGAGTGCTTTGGCTTATACGGTGCAGATATTCAAAAATTCGGGAGGTATAGAAAATGGAAAAGTATATCACCAGCATAATCGAAGCAATTGGAAAAACGCCCCTTCTGAGGCTTGACCGCATTAAGGAGCATCTGGGATACGAGGGGCATATTTACGCGAAGCTGGAGTATCTGAATCCCAGCCTGTCAAAAAAGGACCGCATCGCGCTGGGGATGATTGAGCTTGCGGAAAAGAAGGGTCTGCTTGCGCCGGGGCAGCCGGTGCTTGAGATGACCAGCGGCAACACGGGCACGGGAGTGGCAATGGTGTGCTCCGCGAAGGGACACCGGCTGATATGTGTGTTGTCCCGGGGAAATTCTCCAGAGAGGGCACGCATGATAGAAGCCTTTGGCGGTGAGGTTGTTTTTGTGGAGCAATCGCCAAGCTCGATTAAAGGGATGGTTTCCGGCGAGGATATCCGGCTGGTGGAGGAGCACGCCGAGCGTCTGGTTAAGGAGACTGGAGCGTTTTTTCTGAATCAGTTTAAGAATTTTGACAACGCGCTGGCGCAGGAGCCCGCCGCCCTTGAAATGTGGGAGCAATCCGGTGGCAAAATCCAAGCCTTTGCCGATTTCATCGGGACGGGCGGCACCTTTACGGGATATTCCCGCGTGCTTAAGGGGTTCAGCCCCGAGATTCGCTGCTATGCCGTCGAGCCTCACGGCTGCGCCTATTATAAAGGCGAAATTATTCAGGGCGCGAGCCATCGGATTCAGGGCGGCGGTTACGCAAAACACATGGACATCGTCGAAAGTGACCTCATCGACGGTTGCGTCACCATAACCGACGAAGAGGCCGAGTCCATGACTTTGCTTTTGGCCAAAAAAGAAGGGATTTTTGCCGGGTTCTCCTCCGGGGCAAACCTTATGGCAGCCGTCAAGCGGCTCAGAGATTCGGACGCGGGCAAGCATTTTGGCATCGTTATCAACGACTGCGGATTAAAATACATGAGCACAAATTTATTTGCGTAGGCTTTGCGCCCGCGCCACTCCCCTTTTTCCGGCCAATGACTATTTTATTCTCAAAGCTATAGGCTCGCCGAGCCTTGACATCCGCGAATAAGAGGGCGTGAGGTACACAATATCATAAGGGAAATTTGTCAAAGCGAACTGCACAAAGAATACGTTCGGCGCGTAATACTCGGACGAAGAATGGAAGCGCATTCCCGTTGACCATGTGTTGAACGCAAAATCATCACCGGCTTCGTTAAAGTATGTTTGGCCAAAAATCTGGTGACTATGGTTTTCGGCCCGCTCAATAACTGCGAAGGATAAGTGCCACGACTGACCGTCCCAGCGGGCTTCGTCTAAGGTAACACCCTCCGGCAGCCTTTCCGCTACTCCACCCGCAAGGTCTACACGCACCCTTTCCATATCCTTGTCCAGCCACTCTACTTCTTCTATGAACAATGTGAGACGTTGGCTTTCGGCAAAAAATGGGCTGTGCAGAATGTGTGATACCATTGTGGGAGAATCCGCCGTACCAAAGGCGGTTATTCCGTTGGAAATAGTATCAAACCGGCCGCCGCGCTCATTTTCCGCAAAAAAGTGCAGGGACCGCAGCCATGCTGTATTGCCGGGGCCGGCAGAGAGGTTGACCCGCATATGGGTTGGGTAGATTTCAACCGAAGTGAGAATCATGTGTTGGCCGTCTACAATAAAGTCTTGATGGAGATATATGATTTCGCCCTGTTCTGTAAAGGCCGGGTCGAATTCAAGGGTAAACACGAAGCTGATTAAATTGTCCGGCTCTGTGTGTACCCATTCGGCCGGTGCCGGAACCGGTGCCGACATTTGCGGTGCTTCAACGATGTGTACCAGCACTTCAAAAATCAAACTATCCGGGACTTGCTCATCAAAGAAATTAATTACTGTTTGCCTGATGGCTCCCGTTTCCAGTGGATGGGAGCCGGTAGATATGGATACGGGCAAATGAGTTCCGTCGTTGGCACAGCGGACGGACGGACGCCAGCTATTCAAGTAGTTATAGACAGGGGAGTTAAGGGTATAAAAAATATTTAGCTGACGCTGGTCCACGATTACATACTCCACACGCATAGTGATATTATCTATTGTTTGCTCCAAATCAATCCGCTGAATAAACTCGTGCTCAATGGCCTCGCTCAAAGACGGCGAAAAGCTAACCGCGGCGGCGATTTGCCTAAGCACGGGTATCCGTTCAAGGGCGTACGCCACGGTGGAAGAAATATTCACCGCAACCATTATCATAAGAAGCACCACCATAAATGTGCCCATTGGCGCAACGGTATATCTTACAATGCTGCGTTTTCTTGCGCGGGTTTTCGTCCGCCCGGACATTTGGGTCATTTCATCCGGGGTGTTTTCCAGCTCCAGCATTAATTCCTGGTATTCCTGTTGACGATTCATACTTTGCCTCCTCACTTTATTCCGAAAGTTCAAGCTTTAACAGCTTTAATGCCCGCCGGCAGCGGGTGGCCACTGTTCCTTGGGGGATATCCAGGCTTTGGGCGGTTTCAACCACGGTAAACCCCGAAAAATAACGTAGGATTATAACCTCTCTCAGCTCCTGGGGCAGCAGCTGGATGGCCTCTTTCAACGGCAACGAGTCCAAATCCTCCGCCGAAGCCTCAAGGGAAGAGTCGTAAGGCACTTCCCGCTTTAATCTGCGCAGGGCTTTTTTACACTCATTGATTAATATGCGTGTCAGCCATGTTTCAAAAAATTCCGGCTGGCGAAGCTTTTTTAAGGATATAAACGCCTTGTATTCCGCCTCGTCAACCGCATCTTTTGCCAAGCTTTCTCCGCCCAAATATAGCAGGGCCGTCCGGTACAGCCTAGGCTTGATACGGCTTACACGATTGGCAAACTCCTCTGATTTCATCAAACTCTCCTCTTGCCTTATAGGTTCATTCACTTATTAGATTCACCAAGACGGGATTTTTATTTGCCTCAGTCAAAAAAATAAAAAGCAACCGTGTGTTGACAGTACAAATGGATTTCACCGCTGTCAAGTGTTTTGAGAAAGTAATGATGTTGGTTTATCCCGTTGACGAACAAACATGAACGTGGTATCATGTTCATGTGTGATTGAGACAGAGGTGAGGTTATAGTCGAATGGGCGAAAATGAACGAGAAACAAGGACTCCTTCGCAGAAAAGGAGCATAGCCAAAAAAAACGCAGTTGTCGCTACGGCTAAAGAAATGTTCCTTGAAAAAGGATATGTTGCAGTGAATACCAACGAAATCGCAAAACA
>WQSB01000067.1 GCA_009788085.1 Defluviitaleaceae bacterium | reverse complement strand
CTTGTTTTGCTGTTTACGCTGGGATATCAAACCTTTATCGACCGGCTTGTTAAGGTCGTAAAAAATCTTGAAAAGGGCGAAGACCCGCTATTTGAAGTGCGGCTTGAGGATGAGCTTTTTTGCCCAAAATGCGGAACCCGCTATCCCGAGCCGGAACGTGCCCTTTGCCCAAAATGTACCGACAAAATGAGCATTTTCTTTAGGCTGATGAGCTTCTTTAAATTCTACAAATGGAAAGTGGCAGCATGTACCGCAACTATGGTTATGATTACGGTGCTTTCGATTGCCGCGCCCATCGTGGGTACGCAAATGCTTATCGACGAAGTGCTGACCTATGGCGGGCAATTCTTTGGTATGGTGGGCGGCATTGTAATTGTGATTATCGCCGTGCGCGTGCTGGCCACACTCTTTGACATGCTGTTTAGGGTTGTGCTGGCCAAAACCATGCCTTGGATTATTTATGATTTGCAAATACGCATCTTCGAGGCCATGCAGCGGCTTTCCGTATCGTTTTACACTTCCAAGCGCACGGGTACGCTGATGAACCGTATAGGCCGCGATGCCCGCAATATCTATTGGTTCTTTGTGGATGGCTTGCCCTTTGTAATTTTAAACGTGATTCTTTTTATCGGAATTTTCATCGTCATGTTTATTATGGAATGGCGTCTGGCCCTTATTTGCGCCGCGATTATTCCCGTAGCGGTGTTCTGCTTCAGGTTCCTGATGTTCATTTTCAAACGGTATCATCATAAATTTTGGGTGCTTAATTCCCAGCTTAATAATATGGTCAGCGATTCCGTAAACGGCCAGCGCGTGATTAAGGCTTTCGCTCGCGAGGGCGAGGAGTCACGGCGTTTTGCCGATTCCAGCCACAAGCAGGCCGGTGTGGAAATAGCCAGCGCGAACCTGGGCTGGACTGCCTTTCCGCTGATTTATCTGTTTATGTTTTTCGGGCAGGTGGCGGTCACGGCTGTGGGCGGTATGATGGTTATTAATGGCGAAATTACGCTGGGTACTTTCCTTGCGTTTACGGCCTATTTGGGAATGCTTTTTGGGCCTTTGCAGTTTATGTCAACGGTAAGCAATTGGGGCGCGAGATGCGTGGACGCAGCCCAGCGCGTATTCGAGGTTATTGACGCCAAGGCCGATATTGAAGACCCCAAAAATCCTGTAATCCTCAAGGAATTTAAAGGCGGCGTCAAGGTCAAGGATGTGTGGTTTCAATACGAGCCGGCTAATCCCATTCTAAAGGGCTTGAGCTTGGAAGTAAAAGCGGGCAAAACCCTCGGCATCGTTGGGAAAACGGGCTCCGGCAAGTCCACGCTGGCCAACTTGATTGCGCGGCTTTATGACCCGGGCGAGGGCTCGATTTTTGTGGACGGTGTTAATGTAAAGGAATTGCCCCTGGAACAGCTCCGCGCCAATATAGGCATTGTTTCACAGGAAATTTACCTTTTTATAGGAAGCATTGCGGATAATATTCGCTACGCCCGGCCCGATGCTTCCATTGAAGAAGTTATTTGGGCAGCTAAGATGGCTTCCGCCCATGATTTCATCGCCGCGCTTCCCGATGCTTATGAAACCCGTGTCGGCGCAGGCGGCCAAGACCTTTCCGGCGGGGAGAGGCAACGGCTTTCCATTGCACGTACTATTATTCAAAATCCGAAAATCCTAATCCTCGACGAGGCCACCGCTGCCATGGACACCGAAACCGAGGGCAAAATCCAAAACGCTCTGAATCAATTACAAGAGAACCGCACCACCATTGCCATCGCTCACCGCCTTTCCACCCTAAAAGATGTTGACAGCCTCGCCGTAATCAATGAGGGCAAAGTCGTCGAAAGCGGCACTCACGAAGAACTCATGCGCAAAAAAGGCGAATACCACAAGCTGTATACCATTCAAATGGAGGGCTTGAAGGTAATATCCATGGATTAAAAGGGGAGTGCGTGACATTCTATGCTGGCGGAAATAAGAATGCAGTTGAGCGAGTATGAAGTTATAGCGATAACAAGGCAAAATTTCGAGCAAGTTTTTAAGGTTTACGATGCTAACCAAGATTTTTTTATGCTGGTGCAAGGCAAAAAAGCCACAATAGAAAGCAGTTTGGGCGATATCGACGCAATACCTCCAGACTGTGGCGGTAAGCAAAAAGTTTACATTAGCATATGGAAAGGTGGTAAAGCTATCGGTGTTTTGGACTTAATAGCAGGCTATCCAGAACAAACCAGCTTTTGGATTGGATTATTGCTTGTGCATGGTGACTTACACGGCAAAGGTATAGGAAGCAAAATAGTACGCGCTGTGCTGGATGCCGCTAAAATATCTGGATATCACAAGGCTAAATTGGGCGTGGTAGAAAGCAATATACAAGGCCTGAATTTTTGGGAAAAGCACGGATTTAACATAATGGGACGCAACAAAAATATTGTGGTTATGGCAAGACCGGTTGTATAAACATAGGGGGTGTATTAGATGAATAATCCTGTGGACAAAAGAGGGCTACTTGATGAAGAAGTTTTCGCCTACAGGATTACCAAAGATAAAAAAGTTTTCATCTCCTACTATGGCAAGCAGGTAACTACTCTAAGCGGCAGTAAGGCGGAAAGTTTTATTGCGGAAATTGAGAATAAACAAGGCAAAGAAACCCAATTGGTCATGGCGAAAGCAACCGGCAACTTTAAACGGGGTAATGAAAAATTGTTTAAGCGAAAGTGAGGGCTTTGTATGTCTGTTGTTTTTAGAAATTATTCTCCCGAACCGTTTTTCACAGAAGATTACCGCAAAGTCCGTGAGTTTCTAATTCGTTTAAATTCCGACAAAATTTGCGAGGCCCGGCTGCCGTGGGGGGCGTGGGAATGGGCTGTCACGCAGGTTAGTCGTGACAATGATAATCTCTCTAAAATCGGTTTATGGGAGGATGATGGCAAGCTAATTGCCCTCGTTACCTATGAATGCCGCTTTGGTGAAGGATATTTCTGTGTGGATGAAAATTATGCTTATTTAAAGCCCGAGTTAATTGCTTATGCAAAAAAGGCTTTGCATGACGAAGGTAAATTGCGTTTAATTTTGCCGGACGGGGACTATGACATTCAACGTGCGGCCATGGCGCAGGGCTTTCGCCCGACAGAACGTAGTGACTATACTTCCACTTTGGATATTGAAAATCTCCAGCCATATGCTTTGCCGGAGGGGTTTTCCTTTGTCAGTATGGCAGATGATTGGAATTGGCAACAGTACAATCGCGTTATGTGGCGCGGTTTTAATCGAGAGGGAAAGCCGCCCTACGATGACGCAAAAATTTCCGAGCGTAAGCAGATGCTTTCCAGCCCCATGATAATCCCGGAATTGGTTATTGCCGTGGCGGCCCCCGATGGAAATTATGTTTCACATTGCGGAATGTGGTATCAGCCAAGGGATTTTTACTGCTATGTCGAGCCGGTGGCCACCGACCCGGAGTATCGCAAAATGGGATTGGGAAAAGCGGCCGTGCTCGAAGCCATAAGACGCTGCGGCAAATTGGGGGCAAAACAGGCGTTGGTGGGTTCTAACCAGCAGTTTTATTTCAACATCGGATTCTACCCCACGCATACATTGACTCATTGGGAAAAGTTGCCTTGTCAAACCAAATAGCAAAGTATATACTTGTATTAACTTTTTAATGGGAGGCTTTAATATGTTATCGCAAGTATCTAAGTGGGGAAATTCGCAAGGGGTTAGGATTTCTAAAAAATTGTTGCAAAGCGCGCGCATTAATCTTAATGACGAAGTTGAAATTAAGGCAATAGATAATAAGCTCATCATCATGCCTACGGCAAAAAAGACACTTACTTGGTATCTGGAAGGTTATGATAATGAACTTGATAGATACGATTGGGGCAATTCCGACGAGGCCAAAGGCCGTGAATTATTATGAAACAAGGCGATATTATTTTAGTAGATTTTGACCCGACAAAAGGCAGAGAACAGGCCGGTTATAGGCCTGCCGTTGTTATCAGTCAAACAGCATATAATCAAAAGCGTGACCTTGCTTTTATCTGCCCTATAACAAGTAGTACAAAATCCTTGCGATTTCGTGTTCTATTGGACGACAGAACACAAACCCAAGGAGATATTATCTGCGAGCAGATGCGCGTTATTGACTTATTGGCCCGAAACTGCAAGATTGTGGAATCACTCCCAAGAGACCTGCTTGAGCAAGTTTTGGCGGCTGTATCGGTTATTATCACACTGGAAGATGAGTAATCAAGGAATTAGTGAAAGAGGGTAATATATATGGAATCAATAAAAGACCAAATGGATTTGGGAATCATGGACATAAAAGAAGCGGAATTTTATGCCACAGAGGGCGGGTTCGTCGGCCTGAAGTACAAAAACGAGGAATACAAACATGTTGTTCTGCGGCGAATCATGCCCATGCAACAGCCCTGGAGCTACATTTCCGTGGCAGACCACGAGAACAAGGAAATAGGGATTTTGCAATCCGTGGACGATTTGCCGGATATGCAAAAGGCCGTAGTCGTGACGGAACTGGACAATCGCTATTATTCGCCGGAAATTTTGGACGTGGTGAGCGTGCAAGATAAGCTAGGTTATGTATACATGGAAATGCAACTGAAAAACAAGCGCGGCATAGAGTACAAAAAAAACTGCGCCATCAAGGACGTCAGCCGCAATATTCGGATGCTTTCGGATAACAGCATAATCATTTTCGATGTGGACGGAAACCGCTATATCGCATCGGATTTGAAAAAATTAAGCCGCCAAAGTATGCGCAAACTGGATGCGTATTTGTTCTAATATTGAAAACAGGGGGAACTACCATGCCAATTACCGGAGTTATTCAGCCTGAAATAATTGAAATAGAAGAGGGACTGCGTCTGCGGGCCTATGACGGAAACCATCTCACGGGGTTGCCGTGGTATCAGAATCCGGTGGTCTATTATAATTCCGAGGGGATTACAGACCTTTCGAAAATCCCCGGCGAAGAGTATGTAAAGGGCATGTACGACTGGTTTCAATCCAACGGAAAAAGCGAAATGTATTTCATCGAGGTGGAAAAAGACGGCATTTTCATCCCAATCGGAGACATCGCGCTACAGGAGAAAAACCCACCCATTGTAATAGGCGTGGACGAATATCGTGGGTACGGCATCGGCAAAAAGGCCTTACAAGCAATTATCAGCCGTGCGCGGGAGCTTGGAATCAAGGGTTTTTATGAAACAATTATTTTTGACTACAACACAGCATCGCAGCGGCTTTATGAGTCGGTGGGATTCAAATGCGTTGAAGTCAGAGGAAAAGAACGAGTTTACGAATTGGAGCTTTAGAATATGAAGGAATTTGTTTTTGAATACGACCTTGGGATGGACATGAACCCGGTAACCGGGCGGCTGATTTTTTCCGAGGATGGCATGGTGCGTGCTTTTGAGGGCACATCAAGCGCGGACGAGCGGGAAATTTTCGCAATTCACGCAAAGGGGATTAAAGAAGCGCATGTGCAGGCCGGGGTGGGATGCGGCCTTATTTTCGCGGAGTACGAAAACTCGGCGAACAAGGTTTTATGCCGCTTCTCCATGACCGGGTTGAAAATGGCCGGGGAATTTTGCAAAATTGTGAACTTCTACAATTTAACAGGCAAGGCGGAAATTCCGGATATAGCGGATAAGCGTATTTGCGAAAAATGCGGCCGCGCCATGGTTGCGGAAATCCGCGTGTGCGTATTTTGTTATGACCAGTTTAGCGTTATTAAACGCGCCATGATATTTTTGCGGCCCTACGCCAAGACAATTACATGGTCGCAGATTTTAAACGCGCTGGCACTTGTGGCATTTTTGATTCCGCCGGTTATCACGCGGGTGCTGATTGACAGGCATCTTGAGCCGGGAATAGGCACGCTGGGGCAGGTGCTGGTGTTCGCCGGGGCATTGCTTATGTCCCGGGTTTTTTGCGAGGGTGTTACGATTTTCGCCGCACGGCGGTATAACCGGGCCACGATTTCCGTTTTTAACGACATGCGCACCGCCACTTACGAAAAGGTGCAAAGTCATTCCATGACCCTTTTTGCCAAGCGCACGCCGGGTGATTTGATTCGCCGCGTAATGGATGACACCGGCACCGTGGGCGAATTTTTAAGCGACATTGGCCGCTGGGCATTGGAAATGGTTTTGATGTTCACCATTGCTTCCGTGATTTTGTTTTTCACCAATTGGCAATTAACACTACTGGTGCTTGTTCCAGTGCCGGTTGTGGCATTTCTTATGTGGGCGATGCAGCGGGTTCTTAGGGCGCGGTTCGAGCGGCAATGGCGCAAATCCTCCCGGGTTAATACGATTTTGCATGATATTATCAAGGGAATCCGCACGGTAAAATCCTTCGGTAACGAGAAGCGCGAAATCGAAAAATTCTCCAAGGCCAACCACGACCTGGCCAGCATTTCCTCCGAAAACGAAGTCCTTTGGGGCGTGATGTTCCCGCCGATGGGTTTTCTGGTGGGAGTGGGCGAATTCCTGATTTTGCTTGTGGGCGGCTGGATGGTGCTTAATGGCACGATTTCTCTGGGCGTAATGGTGCAATTTACCATGTTCCTGTGGGCCATTTACGAGCCCTTGCGCTGGCTGGTGAACGTGCCGCGCTGGCTGGCTAACACCACCACCAGCATGGTGAAGGTCTTCGAGTTGCTGGATGACGAAAGCGAAATCACAACGGACGCCGCTCCGCAAAATGTGCCTATCAAGGGCGAAGTAGCGTACAAAAATGTTTATTTTGGCTATAAATCCTACGAGCCTGTTCTAAAGGGCGTAAGCCTTGAAATCCAGCCCGGCGAAATGATTGGCCTAGTCGGAAAATCCGGCGTGGGCAAGTCCACATTAATAAATTTGGCCATGCGCCTCTACGACCCGAATAATGGCAAAATCACGATAAACGAAACAGACCTGCGTTCCATTTCCACCGACCATCTGCACGAAAATATGGGTGTGGTGTTTCAGGATAGCTTCCTGTTCGCCGGCTCTTTCTATGAAAATATCGCATACGGAAAAGGCGGCGCGTCCTACGAAGAGGTCATCGCCGCCGCCAAGGCCGCCAACGCCCATGATTTTATCACCCAAAGCCCCGACGGCTACAACACGCTTATCGGTGAGGGAGGGCAGACCCTTTCCGGCGGCGAACGCCAGCGGCTTTCCATTGCACGCGCAATCATCAAGAATCCCGATATTTTAATCCTCGATGAGGCCACGTCCTCCCTTGACGTGGAAACAGAGGCCTCCATTCAGGAAAGCCTTTCGCGGATTACCAAGGGCCGCACAACCATTGCCATCGCTCACCGTCTCTCCACCTTAAAAAACGCCGACCGCCTTGTTGTGCTGGACAAAAACGGCGTAGCCGAAGTGGGCACTCATGGGGAGCTGCTGCGCAAAAAGGGCATTTATTACGACCTCGTAATGGCTCAACGGCAAAGCAGCCGCAAAGAAGGAGCGTAGGAGAAATGATACGTTATAAAAGATATGCCGGAGAGAAGGTCTATCTGACTGCCTTGGCGGCGGACGATGCGGAAACCATTACAAAATGGTACAACGACTTTGATGTCACACAGTTCATGAACGAAGAACATCGCGAAATAAAATCGCTGTTGACCGTTAGGGACGAAGTGGCGGAAATGATAAAAAGCGATGAGGCATTCGCTATTTTCGATAAAGAAACGGATGCTTTAATCGGATATTGCCAATGCGGCGACTCGCTTAAATTTTTGCTGGGAGAAAAAGATTACTGGCGCAAGGGCTACGATATAGAAGCCTTGGATTTTCTGTTGGATTTTGGCTTTAACATAAAAAATCGCAATGTCATTATGGTAAATGCGTATTCCCACGACGAACGCGCTTTGGCTTGTTATGAGCAGGTGGGGTTTAAAAAAACAGCGATTTATCGCGAGCGTCTGCTGCGCGGCAAAGACAAATACGACCTCATTTTCCTGGACATGCTGGCTACAGAATATTTCCAGCGAGAAAAGAGGCAGCGCAATGAATTATAGAAAATTAGTGGGTGAAAAAGTCTATCTTTCGCCCGTATCCACCCGCGACTGGCAATTGTATGACAAATGGGCGGCGGATTATGAAACCGCGTTTCTCTCAAGAGGTGGGGACGACTTCGTCAGGCCTCCGGCAGTTGATTCCTCCAGTCTTGAAAATCGGGCCAAAAATAAAAACACGTTTAGCATTGTGGACAAGGCAACCGACAATACAATCGGTCATTGTGGCTTCAACTTCGAAGATATAGCAAACCGCTACGCAAAAATCGGGATAATAATCGGGGAAAAGGATTATTGGTCGAACGGCTACGGGACGGATGCCATGCGTCTGATGCTGGACTTCGGGTTCAATGTGCGGGGATACAATAATATTAGCCTCAATGTTTACGAGTATAATGAACGCGCAATCGCTTGTTATGAAAAGCTGGGCTTTAAGCTTCAAGGCACTTGGCGCGAAAGATTGATTTGCGGCCAAAAGCGTTATAATTGCCTACACTTTGATATGCTGGCCTCGGAGTATTTCGGTTAATTCGCGCTCAAGCTCCGTCAGGCGTGGAATTCTTGTGAGGTGAGTGCCGCACCCGTACATGGTGTACGTGGTGCTTTCATTGTTCCGAAAAGACCAGTGATGTGCGTCCCAGCTTTGGAATGATAAAGGCCAGTCCTCTGCAATGGGTGAGATTATACGCACAAGCTCCATGCCGCCATCCACAAAATTAAGATAATAATATCCATAAGCACCAAAATAACCAATATTGTAAAGAAGAATAACATTTCCGTCGGGGTCATGGAAAAATGTTGTACCGCCCACAAGAACCCTGCCGACTTCCTCAAACGCCCCGTCTATGAATTTGTAAATCCGCTTATAGTCCGCAAAGAACCCGAATCCGGACTCTGTCCAGTAAAAAAATTCAATAATTATTTCGGGTATGCCGTCTACGTCGAAATCATAAAGATAAAATGACTTTGCCACGGATGTGCGGCGTCCGCCTACATATTCAAAGGAACTGCCAATAAAAGACGCATCGATTATCAATTTGCCGTCGCGGTCGAAAAAGCTTTTGCCGTCAAATATAAAATCCGACCCACAGCAATGCTCAAAGCGCGTACCTCCGAAATACACCAGCGATGTGCCGTCTGTTTCTATCCACTGCCATGTTTCCGGGTGACGGGCATAGAAACCCCCTGTTTCCAAGTCCCGCCAGCTAAGGATGCCTTGGAAAAGGGTTGTAAATTGGCTTAGAAATTCTTCGGTAGCTTCGCGGCCGCAGGGTACTATATCCCCGTCGGGTAACATCTCGTTAATTTTTAAATTTTGTCTGATGGAATTGGTTAATTCGCGCTCAAGCTCCGTCAGGCGTGGAATTCTTGTGAGGTGAGTGCCCAGCATAAAAACTGTGAAGTACGGGCTTAGGTCTGAATGGAGGCGGTAGTGATGCTCGTGCCATTGCCGCAGCTTGTCGCTACCCCATATTATATCTGCGATGTCGAAGCCCAAATCCATCGGTACGCGCTCCATGCCGTCGTCGGTAAAGCGAAAGTAATAATATCCATAAATGCCGTATTTTTCATCATTAATGAGGGCGATGATGTTTCCGTCGGGGTCTGTGAAGAAAATGGGCTCGGGGAAAATCCAGCCGATATTTATAAATTCCCCGTTGATAAGCCTAAACCATGTAGTGGAACCACGCCCAAAGTAAGAGCCGTACCAGCTTACCCACTGCATTCGTATTTCTGGTATGCCATCGCCGTCCAAATCGTACAGTGCGAAGGATTCTGCCGTGGTTATAACATACCGGTTCGCATCCGCACGGCCAAAAATAAACGGGGCGTAAATAATCGAATTTCCATCGCGGTCATAAACACTCCCATAAGGCTCAATAGTAAATTGAAAGCCCCAATCATCTCCCAAAACATGAGGCTCACGTCTTCCGCCCATGAACACTAGCGGCATGTCCTCTGTTTCAACCCATCGCCATGTTTGGCGGCACAGGGCGTGGAGCTCGCCTGTTTCCAAGTCCCTCCAGCCTCTGTAGGTCTGAAAGATGGTCAAAAATTCGCTTAAAAATTCTTCTGTAACCTCAAGGGCATTCTCGCGGGTATTCGCCGTCAGCCCCGACGCGAGGAGAAGCATAATCAGCAATACAATTTTCTTACACATAAGCAACATTCCCCCATTCTTAGGTTTCAAAAGCTATGAAGTTTTTGACAATTATAGTAGACGCTTTCTAAGATTTATGCAATAATTCATATGTCTTAGGAGGTGATTTCATCCGTTGTTTAGAAGATTTGTACAAAGAAATCGCAAAACAGGGTGAAGGTGAAAAATCTGTGGTTGCGGTGGCCTGTGCCGAGGATGTGCATGTGCTGGAAGCCGTATCAGATGCGCGGGAAATGGCGAATTTCGTGCTGATTGGCGACGAGGCCGGGATTCGCAAAGCGGCGCAAGAGGCCGGGGCGAATATTTCCGGGATGGAAATTGTCCACGAGCCGGAGCCGACGTTAGCCTGCGCCCATGCGGTTTCGCTGGTTTCCCAGGGGAAAGCCGAAGCCCTGATGAAGGGTCTGGTTGATACTTCCATCATAATGAAAGCCGTTTTGAGCAAGGAAGCGGGAATGCGCACGGACAGAAAGCTAAGCCATTTGGCCGTTTTCGAATTGCCGACATATCACAAGCTGCTGTTTGTGACGGATGCGGCAATCAATATCGCCCCCGACTTGGCCGAAAAAAAGGAAATTGTGCAAAACGCCGTAGAGGCTGTGAATAATTTGGGCATCACTTCTCCCAAGGTGGCTATTCTGGCCGCCAAGGAAAAGGCCGACCCGAAAATGCCCGTTACCATGGACGCCGCAGAGCTTGCAACCATGCACGCAAACGGCGGAATATCCGGATGCATTCTGGACGGCCCATTGGCCTTGGACAATGCAGTATCCCGCGAGTCAGCGGAAATTAAGGGCATCAAAAGCCCTGTTGCTGGCGACGCGGATATTTTAATGTGCCCAAATATCGAGAGCGGCAACATCTTATATAAGTCACTGGCGTTTCTCGCAGGTGGCAAAAATGGCGGTGTTGTCCTTGGGGCGAAAAAACCCGTCATTTTGACCTCCCGCGCAGATTCCGCCGAAAGCAAGCTGATTTCCATAATTTTGGGAATTTTGGCTGGAAGGAGCATTGCGTGAAACTTCTTATTATAAACCCCGGTTCGACATCCACCAAAATAAGCGTCTATGAAGATGAAAATCCTATTTTTGACCAAGACCTGCATCACGAAATGTCGGAGTTGGCCGTATTTGAAAAAATAACCGACCAATATGATTTTCGCAAAAAAGTGATTTTGGACGCGCTGAAAGAGGCCGGAATCGCAATAGAAAGCTTGGACGCCATCGTAGACCGGGGTGGCCTGCTAAAGCCCCTTGCAGGTGGCACTTATCGCATAAACGAAGCAATAGTCCGCGACCTGCGAAACGGCGTACAGGGTGAACATGCCTCTAATTTGGGCGGGTTAATCGCCTACGAAATAGGCGAGCAAATAGGCAAGCCCGCTTTCGTCGTAGACCCCGTTGTCGTGGACGAGCTTGACCCAATTTCGCGAATAAGCGGCCATCCATGGTTGGAACGCCGCTCTGTTTTCCATGCCCTCAATCAGAAAGCCATCGCCCGCCAATACTGCCGCGAAGTAGGAAAAGCGTATCAAGATGTCAGCGTAATTGTGGCACATCTTGGCGGCGGGATTTCCGTGGGAATTCACCATAAAGGCCGCGTGATTGACGTTTCCAATGCTTTGCATGGCGAAGGCCCCTTCACCCCGGAGCGTAGCGGGGCTTTGCCCGTGGGCGAGCTTGCCGCTTTGTGTTTCAGCGGCACGAAAACCTTGCCCGAAATCAAAAAAGCCCTTACCGGGCAGGGCGGAATCGTGGCTTACTTGGGCTCAAACGACGTAAAGGCCATGGTTGAAAAAGCCCAAACCGACCCCGAGGCAAAAAATATCATTGACGCCATGATTTATCAGATTTCCAAGGAAATCGCCGCCGTTTCAACCGCCGTAAACGGCAAGGTAAATGCCATTTTATTAACCGGCGGTCTTGCTTTTGGTAAGTACATCACACAGGGCATCACAGACCGCGTCGGTTTTATCGCAGAAGTCCGCGTATATCCCGGCGGCCATGAGCAACTCGCCTTGGCACAGGGGGCCTTGCGGGTGCTTAAAGGCGAGGAAGAGGCGAAGGTTTACGAGTAAACTTCTTGCACAACTGCGCAAGAAGTTTAATAAAAAAACCTTTCCCCAAATCATCTAACTATGGTCTTTGTAAAAATTATAAGCATCTTGCCATGCGGTTTCAGGGGTTTTAGCCCAACCGGCATTTTGATTGAACCAATTACCGTCATATCTATACAATATCCAAAAATAAGGATTTGCGGGATTTTCATCTTTACTTGGTGTTACCCAAACCTCAATCCTGTAAGGTGCATCCATTTATATAGTCACCGCCTATGTACTATGAATGGCCATTTATATCACTTGGTTGTAGTATAACCATATGTAAAGGAGCGCAAACCTATGATAACCACTGCATATACGCATGAATTGCAGAAACTGGAAGAAATCGCTGCTTCACAAAAAGGCAAAATAGATATTACTACAGTTCTTAGTTATATAGCTGACCAAGAAAATCAATTGCCAAATGTTTTATTTGAACTTGGCAAAAAGGGTGTGGAGGTTACATATTCTGACATAGAGCCAGATGCATCAGAAAATTATGAGGAAAGAATAGAGCCCTACGACCCTTCTCAGATTAATATTCGTATGGATAAAATAACGATGGATTCTATTGTAAAGCGTCTTAAAAACAAGGAATTCGAATTAGATTCAGCATTTCAAAGAAAAGGGGGGCTGTGGAATCCTGTACAAAAAAGCCAACTAATAGAATCGTTGTTACTTAAGATTCCGTTGCCTGCTTTTTACTTTGATGCAAACGATGATGACCGCTGGTTAATAATAGATGGCTTGCAACGCATAACTACTATTAAGCATTTTCTGGTAGACAAAACTATGAAGCTGGAGGGTTTGGAGTTTTTCGGAGAACTTACAAATTATCGTTTTGATGATTTGCCGCGCCCTTTACAACGCAGAATCGAAGAAACCAATATTAACGTATATATCTTAGACCCAGGGACACCACCTAATGCGAAATTCAGCATTTTTAAGCGCATTAACACGGGTGGGCTGGTGTTGACCAGCCAAGAAATACGAAATGCGCTCTTCCAAGGTGAGGCTACAAAATTTATAAATAAACTGGCAGAGCTTAAAATATTTAAACTAGCTACAGGAGAAAGCATCCCCAGCGACAGAATGTTGGACAGGGAGTTTTGTTTACGTTATGTTGCAATAAATTATCTGTCAATAAACAAAGACTACAAAGGCGTGGTAGATGATTTTCTTAATCTGGCGATGGCCAATCTGAAAAAAATGCCGGAACAAATGCGTGAATCAATCAAAGCGAGTTTTGAGCGGGTTTTGGCAGATTGCGCAGATATTTTTGGAAGACATGCATTTAGAAAAATGTCAGAGGATGGAAAAAGAAGGCCCATTAATAAAGGGCTGTTTGAAGCATGGACATTTTGCATATTGCGTTTATCACCGGATGAAGTTACTTATTTGAAGAAAAACAAAGAAAAAGTGATAGCTGGCTTTATAGATTTATGTTCACAGATAGAGTTGAATAATGCTTTAAGAGATTCGCATTCGGCGGCACTGAATATGCGTATAAAACTAATCGACAACCTCCTAAAAAGCATAATCAATGAAAGGGCACAGCTATGATATCGAAGTTGCAATTAAAAAATTTCAAATGCTTTGAATCGCTGTCCCTGGAAATGTCAAATCTTAATCTTTTTACAGGGATAAACAGCATGGGCAAATCTACTGCCATACAAGCTATGCTTCTTTTGAGGCAGGCATATGAGATGGGTGCTGTACATGACGGGATATATTTAAACGGTGGAGTTGTAAACATAGGCATAGGTCAGGATTTACTATATAAAGGCAGTGAAGATGACGAGATAGGAATTTCACTGCAAACAGACAAAAGGTCTTGCGAGTGGTCGTATCAGTATACAAGCAAGGGAAATTTTTTGAGAGCTAATAATGCAAAAGTAAAACAAGAAGATTTAGCAGATATTAATTTGTTTGCTCCAACATTTTCATATTTGTCGGCCGAACGATTGGGGCCTAAATTGACTTATGAAAAATCACATCATCAGGTGTATGAAAAAAATCAAGTTGGATATAAAGGGGAATTTTTTGCAGATTATTTGTCGGAAAGAGGAAACGACGAAGTAAAAAACGAAAGTTTAAAACTGGAAGGGTATAGCAAGTCTCTTCTGTATCAAATGGAAAAATGGCTGTCAATTGTGACCCCGGGTATTATTATCGAAACAGAAAATTCCCCTGAAGTGGGGGCTGTTAGGGTGCTTTACGGCACTACAACAGGTGCGCTGGTGGAAAAGCTAAACCCTCTTAATGTAGGTTTTGGCTTAAGCTATACGGCTCCAATTATCCTTGCGTTGTTAAAAACCAGACCGGGGGATTTAGTGATATTAGAAAACCCCGAAGCGCATCTGCATCCCAAAGGCCAGCGGATGATTGGGGAAATGATTGCTAAAGCCGCCGAAGGTGGTGCGCAGATAATAGTAGAAACTCATAGTGACCACTTGCTTAACGGCATTCGATTGGCTGTGCGCAAAGGCAGCATGGATAGCCAGCTTATCCGTATAAATTATTTTTTAACCCAAAGTCAAGGAAAAGGACTGATGCATACCAAGGTTTCTCCGGTCATTTTGGAAGATGGTAGCCTTTCTGCGTGGCCTGATGGTTTTTTTGATGAATGGGACAAGGCGATAATGGAGTTGTTTTAAATGGACTTTGCATTTAACGAGCTGTCCTTTGAATCCGCGGAGAATCTGACAGATGGACAGTTATTGCAAATTATGGACGCTCTGGTAAAACTTTTGCACGAACTTAAAAAGCATAGCAGTGATTTATATATCCTCACGCCTAGTACAATCTATTCCAGCCAAGCAATACAGAAATGGCTAAATAGCAGTAGTGTAAGAATGGAACATAAGCGCGTAATGTTGACGATACGAAATAAACATAGCATTACTATTAATGAGGAAGATTATCAGGGTGAGTTTGAAATAGCATTTGATGAGGGCAAAAAGAATGCAATTGGTTGCCTTGTGGCCTATGAAGAAAATATCCCGGCTATTAGCGTCGCCAGTACAGATGCTTGGAGTAAAAATGAAATCCGAGGTTATCACAGGGTCGACAATGAACAGGAAGAGGTCTCTGTA
>WQSB01000066.1 GCA_009788085.1 Defluviitaleaceae bacterium | reverse complement strand
GGTCTATATAAAAGACCTGGCCACAGGCCGCTCCGAGCGTGCCGAATTTGACCGCACCCAGACCCAGGCCCCCCCCGTGCGCGAAATCCACGGCGCGAAGGGCAGCGACAAAGTAAACGTCGTGTTCCTAATCGACACCACGGGCAGCATGGACACATATATCAATGGTGTGAAAGACCGCGCAATCGAATTCTCAAATATTTTGGCCAGCAAGGGCGCGATGTACAAGCTGGGCCTTATCGGTTTTGGCGACTTGGGCGAAAAGGAAAAACCCAGCGTCTACAATTTCACCGACGATGTGCCCAAATTCCAAAAGCAAGTCAAAAATATCCCGCGCACCTATGGCGGGGATATTCCGGAATCCTCTCTTGACGCATTGCTTACGGGAATCGAATTGTTAAACTCCCACCGGGACGACGGCGTGGCCCGGAATATCTTCATATTAATAACCGACGCGCCGCCCCATGTCCCCACACATTGCGGACGTTCCGTAGCGCAAGTATGCGAAATGCTGGAATCCCGCGCCGTTACAACCTATGTTGTAGCCCGCAAAGACCGCGAATCCATCGAAGCCTACGACCCCGTAACCAAGCCCAACGGCAAATACTATGACCTCAACGATAAATTCTTCGATATCCTAGACAACATCGCCATGAGCATAGCGGAATTAATCCGGCTGTAAACCGGCTTGAGGCGATTACGAATTAAGGCCGTCTCGCGCCCGGTGCATCCCGGTGCCTGGTTCCGTTCGCGAGACGGCCCCTTGTTTGGTTGATACTGTCACTGTATCCCATTTTCGTGAATATTGGTATTGCGCGTTTCCAGTGCACTCGAAAGTTTTTTGGCAAGTCCGCAGATTAACCGGTCGATATCCTCGGTTTGCCATTCGCCCTTCCCATCAAGCAAATCTCCAGCCGTACCGACATCGATACCGAGCTCCGCGGCAACTTCCTCAGTAGTAAAATAATCTCTAAGCATAAAGTGCCACCCCCTTTCATGAAAGAATCGCAAGTTTCGACTAATAGTAATCACAATGCAGCACGATGGAGACGTGTTTACCTCAAGCAAGGCGGCGAAAGCTTTTCACTTAGTGGCTTAACCAAGAGGCTGAGTCCTTTGCCAAGCTCATAATAAAGCATTTTAGGGCATAAAATCAATAGGTGAACACGGAAATCCTATGAAAGGATTGACGCGCACTGGCTTAATGACTATAATACGTGGACGCAGCGTCTTAGAAAAAGACCAAGTATTTTGTCAAGTAAGAGGTGACATATGAAAAGAACGTATCAGCCTAAGAAAAGGCAACGAAGCAAGGAGCACGGCTTCCGTAAGCGCATGAGCTCAGCCGGCGGGCGCAAGGTTTTACAAAGAAGACGTCAAAGAGGCAGACTGGTGCTTAGTGCCTAGTCCGCTGGCCTCTATCAAGAAAAAGCGGGATTTTAAAAAGGTTTTTAACAAGGGTAAGTATTCTGCGGGGGAAATGTTTGTCCTTTATGCCTTTGCCAATGATTTGTATATAAGCAGGCTTGGCCTTTCTGTCAGCAAAAAGGTTGGTGGCGCGGTTGTTCGCAACCGCGTTAAGCGGCTTATTCGGGAAAGCTGCCGGTTAATGACAGTGCGTTCGGGATATGATTTTGTAATTGTTGCCCGTGCCGCTGCCGGAAAGCTCTCAAGGGACGGCGCGTTTGCTAGGGTGCGCGGTTCTTTAGAGGGGTTGTTTGGCAGGCTTGGGATGGACAAGCCAATATGAAAAAATTTATCATGGCCGCGCTTCGGTTTTACAAGCGGTTTATTTCCCCTTTACTCGGAAACAATTGCAGATTTTATCCATCGTGTTCCGTGTATATGTTTACGGCTGTTGAGAAGTATGGCGCGGCCAAGGGTGTGTGGATGGGACTTAAGCGTCTGGCCCGGTGTCAGCCCTTTGGTCGGGGCGGGTATGACCCCGTGCCCTAGAAAGAGGTAAATTTGTTGGAATTTCATTTTGCTTTTGCAACACGTCAGGTTGAGGCGCAGCCGGGGTTCATTGTTGGGCCTATAGCCCAGTTGTTTGGGTTTTTGATTAATATTTTATTTAACCTGATTTATGCCATTGGCCCCGCACATTCCTTGGGGTTTGCTATTATTTTGCTTACTCTTATTTTCAGGGCGTTGATGCTTCCGCTTTCTTTGAAGAGTCAAAAGTCCATGATGAAAATGCGCGAGCTTAAGCCCGAGCTTGACAAAATTCAAGAAAAGTACGGCAAAACCAAAGACCCAGAGCTTATCAGAAAGGCCAACGCAGAACGCCAAGCACTAATGGCCAAGCACGGCGCGAACCCATTAAGCGGTTGCTTGCCCATGCTTATTCAAATGCCGCTGTTTTTTGGTATTGCTTTTATCATGCGCCAAACCTTTTTATACATTAATGTTCTTAGAAATATGTATTACGATTTAAGCGCGGCGTTGATTCGCGCACCGGGGATTTTGACGCGCACCGGCGAGGGAGAAAGTGCGTTCGAATATTTTGCGAGGCAGTTTATTCCCAACAATATTATTCAGAACAACACCCAAGCTTGGCAGATTCTTCAAGCCCGCGGCCTGTGGTACGAACGCACCGCCGACCAGCTTAACCAGGTCATAAGCGAAGTGGGCGACGTGCTGTTCCTTGGTATGCCGGAGCATTTGTCGAGGGTTATCAGCCGCTTTAATATGGAAGATTGGGCATACGTGTACAGATACATTCCAGCCGACCATTTGCCCAATATTGAATACATGGTAGGCAATCTGCGTCAAATCGAGACTTTTTTTGGTCTGCACGTAGTTGAAAACGGCGGATGGAGTTGGCCGGGTATACTCATTCCCGTGCTGGTGGCGGTTACAATGTTTATGTCGTCCTGGCTTATGCAGCTACGCACCTTCGACCCAAACGCCGACGACCGCACCAAGATGACCCAAAAAATAATGCTTTTTGCAATGCCCTTAATGATGGCGTTTTTTACAGTGAATTTCCCGGTGGGTGTAGGTATATTCTGGATATCCTCGCAAGTCTTCCAAGTCGCAACAGACCTTGTTCTGCTTAAAAAGGCCGGGATTAAAATCAGCTTGCCGGGCATGAAACCGGCGGATGGAAAGTAGAGGGACGTTAATGGACAGCATAGAAAGACTCGCCAAAACAGTTGAAGAAGCCAAAGCCGAGGCGTTAAGAATAATGGAAGTCACCGAAGACCAGGTAATCGTCACCGTGCTGGACGAGGGCTCTAAGGGCGCGCTGTTTGGCATAGGCTCGCGTCCGGCCAAGGTGCGGGTGGAATTAAAACCCGACCCGGTTCAGGCCGTGAAGGAATTTCTGCGCGAGGTTACGCTGGCCATGGGGCTGAGCGTAAACGTGGAAACAAATATGAAGGAAAAACATTTGTATGTAAACCTAAAGGGCGACAATATGGGCATTCTAATCGGCAAGCGAGGCCAAACCCTAGACGCCTTGCAATATATAACCAATCTGGCGGTAGGTCGCCACGGTGATTTGCAAATGAGCGTGGTAATCGACACAGAAAATTACCGCAAACGCCGCCGCGATACGCTGGAATCTTTGGCGCGCACAATCGCTCGCAAAGTAAAAGAAAAACGCCAGAATGTAAAGCTTGAACCCATGACTCGATTCGAACGCCATATAATCCACACTGTATTACAATATGACAGGCATGTGCGCACCTTCAGCGAGGGCAACGAGCCCTATCGCCATGTGGTGGTTGCGCCGGCCGTTAATTCCCGCCAGTCGTAAATAAGTGCCCACTGCGCTGTAAACCCTTTCCCCAAATCATCTAATTTTAGTTGCAATGTAAAAGGTTGATTTTACTGAAGCTTCCGGTGAAATCACCCTTTTTTGTTGGCTTGAATTATAGTATGCTCATCCCAATAAGGAGCGTGACCAGTATGTTCATAACATGGGAAGAAGCAAAATAAAAATATCCTAATAAATGGGTTGTATTCAAAGACCCGCAGTATAAAGATAAATTTCACATGGAATTTATTGGTGGGGAGTTTGTAATGACAGCCAACGACCAAGAGGAATTATTTAATTCTATACCAGATGGCATAGGTGAATTTACATCAAGACACACCAGGGAGGATGAGGCAGTTGGAGTAATCGGTATGGATATACTTTCTAGGCTTACATTTATTTTATCACACGAACACAAAAAGCTCATGTTATCAGCGCAACCGATTCCAGAGTTGATGAACTTGTTTACTTAATCATCGGATTGAAATGCCTGTGCACCTGTGCTATTCTAGCGGCAATGTTGAATATAAATCAAAATGAAGATACTATCACCGCAATCGCCACCGCCGCAGGGCAGGGGGCTATTGGCATTGTGCGGATTTCCGGCAAAAATGCAATTGAGGTGCTGGAGCGGGTGTTTTTGCCGACGGGGAAGAAAAACAGGGCCGGGCGGTTGGAGTCGCATCGTATGTACTATGGGGAAATCCGTTGCGGTGGCGAGGTAATTGACGAGGTAATGGTGTGTGTTATGCTTGGGCCGCGTTCCTATACCCGGGAGGACATGGTTGAAATTTACGCCCATGGCGGAATGCTGGTGCTTGGCGAGGTGCTGGCCACGGTTGTTGCGGCGGGGGCACGGCTGGCCGACCCCGGCGAGTTTACAAAAAGGGCCTTTTTAAACGGGCGGCTGAATCTGGCGCAGGCCGAGGCCGTAATGGATATCATCGGCGCAGGAAGCCAAGCCGCCAGAAAAGCGGGGTTGCGGCAATTGGGCGGCGGACTGTCCCAGCGCATCGAAAATGTGCGGGATAAAATCCTAATGTGGCTGGCCCATATCGAATTAAGCATTGACTATCCCGAGCACGATGAGGAGGCCCGGAACGCCGCGGAAATTCTGGCGGAGGCAGGGGCGGTGCAGGCGGATTTGGCCGCGCTGCTGGAAACGGCAAAAATCGGCCGAATCATGCGGGAGGGCATAAAAACCGCAATCATCGGGCGGCCCAATGTGGGCAAATCAACCTTGCTTAACGCCATTTTAAGCGAAGACCGCGCCATTGTGCATGAGCTTCCCGGCACGACCCGCGATGTTCTGACGGAGCAGGTGCGCGTGGGGGATTTGTTTTTGGTAATCATGGATACCGCCGGCATTCGCGAAACTGACGACCCCATAGAAAAAATAGGCATGGATAAGACCTTGCAAACGGCAGAGGACGCGGATTTGGTGTTGCTGGTGGAGGACGCCTCGCGGGAACTTTGCGAAGAAGACCAAGAAATCAGATTAAAGATACACGAACTGAAGATTCCATATATCACGGTGTTTAACAAGGTGGATTTAGTTGACAAGCCACCGGACAAAATTGAAAATTTGGCGGGAGTCAATGATTATGAACATCTGGCGATTTCCGCCAAAACCGGGCTGGGTTTGGATATCCTTTTTCGGCGGATTAACGAACTGTTTTGCGTCAAGCCCGTCAGCCTCGAAACCCCCGGAGCGAAAAGCAGCACAAACTTGGCGAATGCCTATCACGAATCGGACATTATCACGCGAGAGCGTCATCGGGTTCTAATCGAATCCGCCATAAAATATGTAGAGCAAGCCGTGTGCGAGCTGGAAGACGCCGTACCGGAGGACTTGGTTTCGCTTAATCTCCGCGCGGCATATATGGCTTTGGGCGAGGTGCTTGGCGCGGAAATTGGCGATGATATTGTTGACCGCATTTTTGCGGAATTCTGCCTGGGGAAATAGGCGCGACATAAAAACGAGAGGATATGGTTTTATGCAAAGCGGCAAAAAAGTTGCTTTTTTGATTTACCCTATGTTTTGCAACTATGAGATTGCATTGACACTGGCCGCGCTGGAAAGCTACGGCAAAGAGCTTGTGGTTTTCGCTAAAGACAAATCTACCGTAAAATGTGAAGAGGGAATGACGGTGGTTCCCGACAAGACCTTAGACGAGTTCGAAATTGATGGATATGATTGCCTCTTGTTGTCCGGCATCGGAGGAGACCCGGCCGGTGTAATTTACGATGATGTCTATATGCATTTTCTTAAGCAATTTATAGGCAAGGATGATATTACAATAGCCAGCATTTCCATATCACCTGTTTTACTGGCACGGGCGGGGCTTTTAAAAAATAAAAAATTTTGCGTGGGTATGTACGAGGAGGCCAGGGACGAGCTGAACTTTTTCGAGTACGAGAATCAACAGCGCGCGCCCATTGTTGTTGACGGAAATGTAATAACGGCCATGGGCATGGCATTCAGAGAGTTTGCAATCGAAATAATTCGCAAGCTGGGGTATGAGTGCAAAAGTAACCTTTGGGGCGAAATAAAGTATCCCATTAATCCCGAAGATTATATCTTCAGGTACACAAGTGACTGAACACATAGTCGTCATAGGCGGTGGTCACGCCGGGTGCGAGGCGGCCCTGGCGGCGGCGCGGCTGGGGCGGCGTGTGACGCTGTTCGCGCTTAATTTGGACAGCATCGCGCTGATGCCCTGCAACCCCTGTATTGGCGGCAGTGCCAAGGGGCACTTGGTGCGCGAGGTGGACGCGCTGGGCGGGCAAATGGGACGCGCCATTGACGCAACATTTATCCAAAGCCGTATGCTTAACACCGCCAAGGGGCCTGCGGTGTATTCTTTGCGTGCCCAGGCGGACAAGCGGCAGTACATGTCTTATATGAAATCCGCCCTTGAAAACGAGCCGAATATCTCCCTGCGCGAGGGCGAGGTAGTGGAGATAATTCTAAATGGGGGCTGTGTTACCGGTGTTCGGATTGAATCCGGCGGGATTATCCCCTGTGACGCAGTAGTTGTTTGCACGGGAACATATCTTAATGCCCGCTGCCTGTACGGTGAAACAATAAACCACACCGGGCCGGGGGGCCTGCGCCGGGCAGTGGGTCTAAGCGACAGCCTGAAGCAGTTGGGCTTTACTTTGCAACGCTTCAAAACGGGAACTCCCGCCAGAATTCACAGACGAAGCGTGGATTTCTCAAAAATGGCGATTCAGAATGGGGATGAAAAGCTGGTGCCTTTTTCCTTCGAAACAGACCCGGCACGGGCGGCGCGGGCGCAAATTCCCTGTCATTTGACCTACACCACGCCGGCGACTCATGATATTATACGGGCAAGCTTGCACCGCTCGGCCATGTACAGCGGCGTGATTGAAGCCACGGGCACGCGATACTGTCCGTCTATCGAGGATAAAATCGTGCGCTTTGCCGACAAGGAGCGACATCCGGTTTTCATTGAACCCGAGGGGCTGAATACATCGGAAATGTATGTGCAGGGCATGAGCTCCGCCTTGCCGGAGGATGTGCAATTGGATGTCTACCGCTCTATTCCCGGCTTGGAAAACTGCGAAATCATGCGCGTGGCCTATGCCATCGAATATGATTGCATTGACGCGACCCAACTGACTTTGGGCCTTGAGGCCAAGCATATTCGCGGGCTGTTTTTCGCGGGGCAAATCAATGGCTCGTCGGGTTACGAGGAAGCCGCCGCCCAAGGCATCGTAGCGGGCTTGAATGCCGCCGGGGCGAATATTACAATCGGCCGCGACGACGGATATATAGGCGTTCTCATCGACGACCTTGTGACAAAGGGCACTAAGGAGCCATACCGGATGATGACCTCCCGGGCAGAATACCGCCTGCTTCTGCGTCAGGACAATGCCGACCTGCGCCTGACGCCCATGGGTTATACCACCGGGTTAATTCCCATGCCTCGCAATGACATTTTCCTGCAAAAGGCCGCTGCAATAGAGGCGGAAAAAACCCGCCTGCAAAACATAATCATCCCTCCGGACAAAGCGAATCCATTGCTTGCCGAAAAGGACAGTTCTCCGGTAAAATCAGGCATTCGGCTGGCGGAGCTAGTTAAACGCCCTGAGCTATCCTATTGGGATGTTGTGCCTCTGGCCCAAACCCCTTTGAATGAAAGCTCTGCTTTGCCAGAATATGTACAACAGGCCATCTGCGAGCAGGTAAATATCCAAATAAAATACGAGGGTTATATTGCCATGCAGCTTGCCCAAGCGGAAAACTTTCGCAAAACAGAGCAAAAACTTATCCCAGCCGACATCGACTATGAAAAAATCACCGGCCTGCGCCTGGAGGCGCGGCAAAAGCTAAATGCCCTGCGCCCGGTGAATTTCGGACAGGCCTCCCGGGTGACGGGGGTTTCCCCGGCGGACTTAAGCGTGCTGTTGGTTTATATAAAATCACGGGAATCCATTTAGAGGAGGGGTTATATGGAAAAATGGACAATCAACGACAATTTCATTATGGAAAATCTCATCGAAGAAGACGCAGCACAAAGAAATGTACTGGAAGTCAGGCGTAAAAATAATTTGCCCGAGCATGAAGTATCTCCGGCACAAGGGAAATTTTTATATCTTCTGGCCAAAATTAAAAATGCCAAGCGAATCCTAGAGATTGGAACCTTGGCAGGCTACAGCACGATTTGGCTAGCTAAAGCAATCCCCGATGACGGAATAGTCATCAGCCTTGAGTATGAAGAAAAACACGCCTCTCTGGCGCGCAAAAATATTGAGTATGCCGGCTTCTCGGATAGGGTGAAAATTATACAAGGGGATGCCGCCGATTCGCTTAAAAAACTAATCGCGGAAAATGAAGAGCCCTTCGACATGATTTTTATCGACGCGGACAAGCCCGGTTATCCAATATACTTAGAGCTGTCATTACGGCTTTCAAAATCCGGGACGCTGATTTGCGGGGACAATGTCGTCCGTGACGGCGAGCTTTCTAATACAGCAAGCCCGGACGAAAGGGTAATAGGCGTTCGTAAGTTTGTCGAAGATTTAGGAAAGCTGGCCAATGTAGAATCCACGGCATTACAGACCGTCGGGGTTAAGGGTTATGACGGATTTACCCTAAGCATCGTAATGTAACCTGTGTTCAAAACAGAGCATATAGTGGAGGGAAGGTATTCCGACATTTCCTCTACATAGCCCACTTATCGGGGCTTGGGGCAGAGCCCCATTGAAATGGAGGAATCCCTTTGAAATTTCCCGCGATGAAAAAAAGAATTAAATCTGCCTGGCCGCAAATAAATCTTACCGGCGAACGGCAAGTCGTAGCGTGTTTTTTGGACGCGGTGAGAGCAAACCCGGAAGACGCTTGGGCATTCGTGAGCAAAGTATATTCCCCGGGGCTGGATTTAAACGAGCTCCGCGAGCTGTTGTCCAGCGGCGCGCAAAAAATGGTGAGCAAGGCTATGTATTTAAGCGACCCGAAAAATTGCCTGACGAGGTCTGTGTACGTGGAAGACCCGGGGCGTAATTTGCGGCGTCTTTTGCATTTGCGGATGATACGCGAGCCCGACCATAACGGCTTATGGAAAATTTTTGGGGTGGAGCAGGAAGAATGCGGGAGGATATAATCCGGGAGTGGGCGGAGCAGAACGGTATCACACTCACGGCCACTCAGCTGGAAAATCTGGAGGCACACCAGCAGCGGGTATTGACGGTAAACCAACAAATGAACCTCACGGCGATTACCGGCCCCGCCGACTTCGCGGTAAAGCATATCATAGACTCCATGACGCTGCTGCCATATATAAAAGAAGGCGCGAGCCTCATCGACATAGGCACAGGGGCGGGCTTTCCCGGTCTTGTGCTTTGTATTTTGCGGGAGGATTTGCGCGTGACCTTGCTGGACTCGAGAAACAAGCGGGTGGAATTTTTGCGGCAAACGGTGGAGGAACTAAAACTTTCGGGGGTGGATTGCATCCATGCCCGGGCGGAGGAATGGGCGCGGGCCACCTCCACTAGGTATGACATATGTACCGCCCGTGCCGTAGCCCCCATGGACAAGCTTGCCAAATACGCACTCCCGCTGATAAAGCCGGGAGGCCTCTTCCTTGCCATGAAAGGCCCGGATGTCTCGGATGAGCTGGAAAAAGCAAAGCCCGCCTTGGAAAAAAAAGGCGGGACAATTGAAAAAGTGGATACCGTGGAAATCGCGGACAGCCTTCACCGCTCGATTGTTGTTGTCTTGAAAAACGCCGTCCCTTGCCTTGGCAGTTTGGCAGAAACACGCTATTTTTCGGGCGTCTGCAAGATTAGTGAAAAAAACAAAATACAGTAAGTAGTCGCAGTTAGTTTCGCTTGGTTGCAGTTAGTTATCACAATTATGCCGACAATTTGGGCGACAATATTATGAAAGGGAGATTAGGTATGGTAAAAGAACAGGTTATGCGAGAAATTGAATCCCTACCAACGGAGTTTTATTCTGAATTAATGGGTTTTGTAGGTTATTTGAAATATAGGCGTTTGAGTAATATCCCTGACACTATGCTTCTTTCTGAAAAGTCTTTGGCTGAAGGTTGGGACACTCCAGAGGAGGATATAGCATGGGAGGATTTGTAAAAGGTGATATTGTTGTGTTAAATTTTCCGTTTTCAGACCTAAGCGGAACAAAACGTCGGCCAGCCCTTGTTCTTGCGAACTTAGTAGGCAAATGCGTTGAACGACAGGCGACCAATGGCGAGAGCAACTTATATCTTGAAATATATAACCACGGTACATAGAAAACTATGTGCGATGGATAAGACACATTAAAGACCTTCGTGAAGTTAATGGGGAGGACTACGACCCTCTCACATTTGCGATTTCTAAGAACGATTTTTTCAACAGATACCCTCATCTCCGAAAGTGACCGGTTAGATTTCCGAACGGAAGACCTTCCGCTTACATCCAAGTTACTTTTTCTTCCTCATAGCGGCCTCGCGGGGCCGGGTATTGGTCTTTTTCGCCGATGGCGATTAGGCAGAAGGGGAATTCTCCATCGGGGATGCTTAGCACTTCCGTCACGGACTTGGTAGCGGCCTCCTTGGGATATACTCCGCACCAGCACGACCCAAGCCCCATGGCCTCCGCCTGAAGTAAAATGCTTAGTGCAGCCGCGCCGCAGTCCTGGGGGAAAAAGCCCTTTGGCAAGTCACTCTCATGCCCTTCCTGTAGCTTGGGCAACGCCACCACCACTATACATAGCGATGCCGTGGTAAGCATTTTTGCATAGGGATGGGCATCGGCCAGCTTGTTAAGCAGCTCACGGCTCGTAATCGCGATAAACCGCCATGGCCGCGTATTACACGCCGACGGCGCAAGCATCGCAGCTTCAAGCATCGTCTTGATTTGCTCTTTACTGATTTCCACCGGCTTAAACTTGCGAATGCTTCTGCGGTTCTTGATTGAGTCAATTATCATTTCGCACCTCCTTTGGTATATTATAGCATTTTGGGAGTGAAATTTGTTTGAAAAATATAAACGGGACTACTCTTGATTATCTTTCACAAAATCCATTAAAGCATATGGATATGATTGTGCCGATTAAAAGAGGGACAGCCCATATTCTCTTTTCTTCAAAAGATGGGGTATGCCTTAAAGAAACAAAAAGTGGGGCATATATGCTATCAGCTGCCTCTCGGGAGGTGGGGAAAAGGTTAATTGAATTGCTCCCCGCAGAAGGTTTGTTTACCTTTCATCAAGATTTTATGCTAAACGATTTTAAAGAGAAGGTTCGATATCAGACATTTATGGAAAATTATCAGGCTGTGTACCTTGGAAAAGAGCCCCTGCCTGCTCCTGATAATATCTCATTAAAGCCTCTTGATGAAAGCTATTTTGACATTGTAATCAAAAACTATGATATAAATGTAGGGGCGGATTATTTGCGCAAGCTTATTAAAGAGGGTCGGCTCTTTGGCGGCTTTGCGGATTGTCTTGTTGGCTTTATCGGCATTCACGCGGAGGGCAGTTTAGGCTTGTTGAAAGTATTTGGCCAACACCTTAAAAAGGGCTATGGTTCGGCGATTGTCAGTCTTATAACAAACTACCGTCTGTCACAAGGGGTTGTGCCTTTTGCGCAAATCAGCGTAAATAATGAAGCTTCACTGGCGGTTTTTAAAAAGCTTGGTTTTTCAATTTCTACCGAGCGAGTATACTGGATGTGGTGATTAAATGGAAATCAGACTTCAAAAGCTGCTGGCAAATGCCGGAGTAGCCTCCCGCCGGAAAGCCGAGGAGCTAATTGTCGCCGGGCGCGTTACGGTAAACGGTGTTGTGGCGGAGCTTGGTGGGAAAGCGGGGCCCGGGGATGCTCTGGCGGTGGACGGACAGCCTGTGGCTGTTGACGAGCCTCAAAAAATTTATATAATGCTTCATAAGCCGGAGGGGGTTGTCACAACAGTGACAGACCCCTTTAACCGTACCACGGTGATGGACTGTGTAAGCGAAATCGAAGAGCGGCTCTTTCCCGTGGGGCGGCTGGACTACGATACAAGCGGGCTACTGCTTCTGACAAACGACGGGGATTGGACAAATTCTCTGACTCACCCGCGCCACGAGGTGCGCAAGACATACATTGCTGTTGTAAAGGGCGTTCCAACTGCCGATGAGCTAAGAACCTTCCGCCAAGGCTTGGAAATAGAAGGGCGGCGCACGTCAAGATGTGAAGTCGAAATTTTACCGCCAAAGCATGACAAGCCCTTCGGCAAGCAAGCCACCGGCCCAACAGCCAAGCTGCGTATCATAATAAAAGAAGGGCGCAACCGCCAAGTCCGCAAAATGTGCGAGGCCATCGGCCATCCGGTAATAAGCCTAAAACGTGTAGCCATTGGCGGTTTGAGGCTGGACAATCTGCCCCGGGGCAAATGGCGGCATTTAACAATTCAAGAGGTGAAATTATGTCTTGCAAAATCCTAGTATGCGAAGATGAGGAAAACATTGTTTCATTTTTAAAGGCCGAACTGGAATACGAGGGCTTTGAAACGGATGTGGCCTACGACGGCAACGAGGCGATGCGGCTGTTTGCGGAGAGCGAAAGCCCGGCAGAGGGCAGCGAGGCAGGCGGAATCAGCTATGCCTTGGTTTTGCTGGACATAATGCTTCCCGAAAAAAATGGGCTGGAATGCTTGCGGGAAATCCGCAAAACCAGCAAAGTCCCCGTGATTATTCTGACCGCCCGCAAAGAGGTTTACGACAAGGTAGCGTTTCTGACTGCCGGGGCGGATGACTATGTAACAAAACCCTTTGACACGATGGAGCTAATCGCCCGGATAAAGCGGCATATTCAGCGCGGTCAGGAATCCGCGCAACCTTGGTTGGCCCCGCCGCAATCACCGGAAAGCCGCCAGCCACTTCTTTCTGTCAACAAGGACGGTCGCCGCGCGGAAATATCCGGCCAGGCTTTAAGCCTAACCAACACGGAATTCGAAATTCTCTCATTTCTATACGAGAACCGGGGCAAGGTAAAAACCCGGGATGAAATCATTTCCGCCGCGCTGGGCGAATTTTACGGCGAGTCCAATGTAATCGACACCAATATCAAAAATATCCGGGCAAAAATCGCCCGCTTTACCCAGGCGCAAATTATCGAAACCGTCCGTGGAAGGGGTTATGTGATTCGCAATGAATAGAGGATTTCGGCTAAAAAATTCAACACGGTTTACATTGTTTGCCACAGGGCTGACTCTGGCGGTAATGTTAGTTATGTTTGTAATGCTTATTGGGGATATGACCGCCCATTTGCCGGATTTTTTTGATGAATGGCAATTCGGCCTGCGCCATGTGATGATGTTTGTTGGCGCGGCTGTTGTGATGTTCGCGGTCAGCTCCATAATCATTGACAGTGTGCTAAACCCCATCCGGCAAATGATTTCCAAGATAAACGAAATCGGCCAGATGAAATTCAAAAGCCCGCTGGTAATCGACGCAAGCGACGACGAGCTGCGCGATTATGCAATCGCATTCAACGCCATGGCTGAGAATTTGAACCGCCATATAAAATCCCAGAATCAATTTGTCTCCGACGCATCCCACGAGCTGGCCACGCCCATAACGGTAATCAACGGCCACGCGGATATGCTTCTGCGCCGCGCCCGGGATAATCCGGAAATCCTTGAAAACGGCCTGACCACCATAAAATCGGAAATAATGCGCATGAGCGGGCTGGTAGACAGCCTGCTTCTGCTGGCAAAAAGTGACGGCGGCCGGCAGAGCTATAATTTCGAGCCGGTAAATATGCGCATTTTAATAGAAGAAAGTGTAGCTGAAATAAAATTAATCGCACCGGATTTTATCTTTGAAACGGACTTCGTTGGACTCCCGGGGGCGAAGCCGCTAGACCTGCCACAGAGCCTCGCGACCGCGCCGGTCACTCCTTTGGCCACTTCTTTAATCATCCGTTGCGACGAATACGCCATCCGCCGAGTAATGCGAATCCTTTTGACCAATGCCGTGAAATACTCCACTGATTCCGCCTCTGACTCCACCTCCGGGCATTCGCCCCCGAAAGTCACCATAGCCGCCTCGTCCAGCCACGGCCTGCTGCGTGTCTCCGTGCATGACAATGGCATCGGCATCCCCCCGGCGCATATTTCCCGAATCTTCGAACGCTTCTACCGTGTGGATTCCTCCCGCAATAAAAAAACCGGCTCAAGCGGCCTCGGCCTTGCCATCGCCAAGGAAATCATCACCGCCCACGGCGGCGAAATCTCCGCCGCAAGCTCCCCCGGTCATGGCGCGGAAATCATATTCACCATTTCTTCATAATGGCTATCCCCTTCACTCAGAGTAGGCTCGAATGGGCCCTGTGTGTGCCGCGCTAAGACTCGTTGCTAATGATTGGCTTCCTACGCGAAGTACTTGTGTTGGTCACAAGTGCCCAACACCAAGTACATAACGCGCAGAAAACCACTAATTACGCAACTTCGCCAGACGCGCTTGCGCACACAGGGCCCATTCGAGCCTACTCTGAGTGAAGGGGATGGCCATTTTCTTCATAAAACCTTCACGAAACCCACAGGATTTCTTCATACTAAAGCAGGTATACTTCATTTGTCGCACAAGGTGCGACCCCGCAGCGCAGCGAGGAAGCGTAGGTCCGATTCATTCCGACCGGAGGCGGCGGGGGATTGGGGGCAGAGCCCCCATTTAAAAGGAGGTGCGTTTATGAGACGCATAGTTGGAATCGCATTAACACTGTTGTCGCTTATCCTGTTTGCCCTGATTATTACGGATTGGATTGGCGCAGATTTTGCGTGGTTTATCGACGCCGCGACGTTTCTTCCATTTATTTTGATGATGGCCTCGCTGATTTTTCTGACGGGGGAATTCAAAATCTTTGTCAAGGCCGAAAACGCAATGCTGTCGAAAGCGTATGTACTGTCGGCTGCGGACAAGGAAAGGGCCATCGAGCTGTACAAACTGCTTTCAAAGGCTGTAATTTGCACCGCGGTTATACTCACAATGATGGGCGTTATCGCCATGCTGGGGCAGTTGGAGTCCCCCGACGCCCTTGGGCCCATGCTTTCGATATCTCTGCTGTCGCTGCTTTATGGCGCGGCAATAAATCTAATAGCCATATACCCCGCCATCCACATCCTAAAAAACCGCCCCGACCCGGAGCCTGTCTCCATTGTAATCAGCGAAAAGCAGATAATCGACAAGCTGCTGGAGCTGTGCTACAAGCAGGGCATTTCACCGGAGGATATTATTGCCGCAAATGAAATTTCCTTTAAAAAGGATGATTCTCAGTGAAAGTTCAAACCGCGCTGATTATTTTCGCTATAGTTCTTGGCGTAGTATTACGAACTTGATAAAACAGGCATAACGGCGATAGTTGAGCCTGTGCGATACACGCTCATTGAGAACATGGAAAACACCTTACACAACGTGGGTTAGTAGACCAGTGGTGGGAAGAAAACAGAGAATATCTGGCGCAGCACGGCACGGAGCGTTTTGTCAACTTTTGGTTT
>WQSB01000065.1 GCA_009788085.1 Defluviitaleaceae bacterium | reverse complement strand
GGGAAGAGCTAATGGGGGGACTCAAACCCCCGACCTGCTGATTACGAATCAGCTGCTCTATCGCCTGAGCTACATTAGCGCGAGGGGTAATATAGCAAAAATCCAAAGCAGTGTCAAGGACTCTCTTACAAGAAAAACGGTTCTTGATGGTGAAAGCGAACGTGATATAATGAAAACAATCAGCTTTTCCTAGGAATTAAGTTTGCTTTGAATCAGAAAAAGGGAGGGTATGTATGAAACGTATTATTAAAACTGCCGTAGTCTTTGTAATTTTATTTTTGATACTTCCTCAAGGGGTTGTAAGGGCTGATTATCAGCCTATCAATGTAACGGTTGACGGCGTGGCGGTGCATTTCGCAGATGTCCGGCCAATAATTGTTGCCGACCGGATGCTTGTGCCCGTTCGGGGGCTTTTTGAACATATGGGCTTTTACGTACATTGGGACAGCTACACCGATACGGCTTTATTATCTCGGGAGGGGCATAATGTGGCCATACGTCGAGGGGACGTATTTTTCACCGTAAACGGACAGCAAAACACGCCCGATGTTCCTCCGCAAATAATTAATGACAGGTTCATGCTACCCCTTCGCGCCATCGCCGAAGCCACCGGCACAGAAGTATATTGGTACGGAGCGACACGGACGGTGGTTATCACGACCGCACCGGCGGGGCCGCAAGCACCCCCTGCTGTGCAGCAGCCTCAGCAGCCCGCATATCAAGCCTGGCAGGCTCCGTTTCTATACACAACCTCCGCAATCACCTTGCCAAACAGGCGGTTCACGGATGCCGAAAGACAAAACTGGATTGCCGAATATGCGGACATGGGCGGCGCGTCGGCCTTTGAGCTGGAGGCAATACGAATAATTAACAATGTCCGGCGCGAGCATGGGCTGGTTGAATTGCAAATAGACCAAGGCCTGATGCACGCCTCGCGTTTCTACGCGCAAACTATGTCAAATGTGACCGGCAATCTTGGGCATCATGAAGGGCCGTATGGGAGCTCCGGCGCGGTTGCCGATGCCTTTGGCGCAAGCTGGAACGCCGCAAACGGCGCAGCCGGCAATCGTACGCCTCAAAATTTAGTTGATGGCTGGATGAATTCCCCCGGGCATCGCGCCAATATTTTGAATAGCAATCTCAGATACATCGGTTTAGGGTCTCAGCTTGGCGGAGACTGGGGCGTATTTCATTATTCGCTAAAAAGCAATAACCCAACCCCGCAGCCGGCCTATGCACAGCCGGGGCAGGATATAGCGGCAAGCCCGCCCGCACAGACTCAGGAATGGGCCGCGTCAATAGTGGCAACGAGGTCGGCGCGCACTTTAACCAACAGGCGTTTAACAGAAACCGAACGCGAGGAGTGGATAGCGGAATACCACGCTCTTGGCGGCGCGAATTCCTTCGAGCGCGAAATTTTAACGGAAATTAATATAATCAGAGTCAGCCACGGCCTAAACGAGCTTATATGGGACGACGAGCTGGCCATGGCAAGCAGATATTTCACACAGATGCTGACGGACTTAAGCTTTGACCGGCAATCGGCTCGCTCCGGCGCAATGCATTCCTTCGGGCCATATGGCGGCTCTAACGGAATTGCCCGCGCATTTGGCGCAGATAATCGCAGCGGTGCGAACGGCATGTGGGGAAGCCAAACCCCGCAGAGTGTAGTTCAGGGCTGGATGAACTCCCCGGCACACAGAGACAATGTTTTACGGCGGGGAGTTACCAGGGCCGGAGTTGGCTCTACGGTTAGTCATTTCCAGTTTGGGGTTGTGCATTACTTCATGTCCAGAGGTGAGCCCTCCGTGCCTGCTGTGCCCCCTCCGCCTCCTACTACCGAAAATAGTCGGCCGGAGCAAACTGCCGCTCAGGATATTGTCATGACCGTGACCTCAAGCCATCCCTCCGGCTTAAATGTGCCCCCGGGGGAGCAAATGGAGTTTTTAATCAGCGTCACAAACACAGGGCCGTCAAATGCCGTTATTAACATCGGGCACAGGGGGAGCTCTACCTGGAGGCAAATTTCCATTCGCCTGTCGCCGGGAGAAACACGGGAATTCACAAGGCCCATACATTGGGCGGGCAATTTGCGGCACGGACATGAGCTGAATCTGGAATTTTACGGGACACTAAGCGGGCAGCCCATAACCGTAACCACCGGAGCGTATTTTAACTACATGGTTTATAGCAATTCCGGTTGAAACAGAGCGTCGCCTACGCCGTAAAGCCACCCTCCGGAGGGGTGTGAGCCCTGCAATTTTGCCGCGAGAAGTACACACAGCCTTTGCATTCGCCCTTGGGCTGGCGGTGATGGTCTTGCATGGCGGAGGCTTTTGCCTTATATTTTTTGCAGTTTTGCATAAGCTTCTTCCTTTCAATAAAAGTCTCGCACTTAATATAGCGTTTTCAACGGAAACATCTATAGCAAACGTCTTTTGCTATATTATCCCCATTTTTGCGAGGGGTTATTACTTTTTTGTGACACCGACGAAGGAGGCATGGAATAATTTATGCGCGAATTTTTCAGCCTGGACGGGGCGTTTAACAGGTACGGCGGCTTTGTTGCCGACATGATTATTTTAAGCCTTATGTGGATTTTGTTCAGCCTTCCCGTGATTACTATTGGGGCGGCTACGACGGCAATGTTTTATGTGTCCACGCGGCGCATCTCCAATCGTGAGGGCTATATCACCTCGGATTTCTGGGCGTCGTTTAAGGCAAATTTTGCGCGCGCCACTATTTTGTGGGTGATTATTCTCGCCGGCGGGTTTCTAATGATTTTTAATATCAGAACTATCGAAATATTTGGGGCTGGTTTGGCCGCGATTATTCTGCCGGTGCAAATTATCCTTTTTGTGGAGCTTATCTTCATAACGGTTTATGTTTTTCCCATGACCGCCCGCTTTGAAATGGGGCTGGGGCAGACGATTAAAACTTGTTTTTTTATGGCCAACCGGCATCTGCTGACGTCGGTTATATGCAGTGCTTTGCTTGCGGCAGTGATTCTGGCAAGTTTTATGCAACCGCTGATTTTTTTTGCCGCGCCGGGAGTTTACGCTTTGCTGGCATCATATATGCTGATGCGGATTTTTAAGCGATACCGCCCCGAAATGGACCGTGACCCCGCGCTGGAGGTGGCGGAAATGGAAGCCGAGCGCGCCGAAGCACGCCGCCGGACAGAGTTTACAGCTGGGGAAAACGAAATTATAATCAACGAAAACCAAGGAGGCGATTTTAACATGGCTACTCAACAGACTCAGAAGGAAGCTATAAGAACCATGAGAATACGCAACAAAAACGGTATGGGGCTTACTGTGGCAAATCTCGGCTGCGCCATAATGTCGCTGGAAATCCCGACTCCCGGTCAAACTGTGGACGTGGTGCTTGGCTTTGACCTAGGGGCGGAATACAAGCAAGCGCACCCTTTTTTCGGCGTGGTGTGCGGGCGTGTGGCCAACCGCATCGGAGGCGGCAAATTTATGCTTTCGGGCAAAAGCTATCAATTGGAAACCAACAATAACGACAATCATCTTCACGGCGGAAGTCAGGGTTTTGACAAAAAAATCTGGCAAATAGAGTCCGCCGAGAAAAATGAAGTTGTTTTTACCTTGGAAAGCCCCAAAGGCGACAGCGGATATCCCGGCAAGCTTGACGTCCGCGTGGTTTACACTTTGACTGACGAAAATGTCTTCCGAATTGACTATTACGCCACCGCAAAAGCCGAGACAATCTGCAATATGACAAATCACAGCTATTTCAACCTGGACGGATATGACGCGCCCAACATCTACGACCAGCTGATACAAATTTTCTCCGACAAAATAACCGCCGTGGACGAGAGGCTAATTCCCACCGGAGAATTCACCGACGTGGCCGGCACACCCTTTGATTTCCGTGTGCCCAAACCCATTATCCAAGACCTTGACGCTGCCGGTGAGGTAAACGCCACGGGGGGCTACGACCATAACTACGTTCTGCGCGCCCCCGGTGTCGCCGCCGTCGTCCATTCCCCCAAAACAGGCATCACCATGACCGTCTCCACCAACAGCCCCGGCGTCCAATTCTACTCCGGAAACTTCCTCAATGGCGCGGTTTCCGGCAAGGGCGTTACTTATCAAAAGCACAGCGGCTTCTGTTTGGAAACCCAGCTTTTCCCCGATGCCATTAATAAACCCCACTTTCCGTCACCCATTGTCAAAAACGAAACCCAGCACTTTTACACAGAATTCAAATTCGAATGGTAAGCGAATTCGCAAAACAAAATAACGCCATAATAGGGGCTTGTCATGCCGCGCCATTAGAAAACCCGCGGCTTATGGCAGGCTCTTTTGTGCCCTTCGTCAGCCGTGACCATGAAAAAAGAACGAATCCCGCAAGGGCACTAAAGGATGTGGAAAGCATAATCGTAATCGGAGTGCCGCCATTACAAAAAGAAAAGCCCCTCGCGCATCCCCCAAAGCCTTTATCAAATTGTTTTTTATCCTCCCTAGGCACTGACGAAGATTACCATCCGCGTGTAAAAAACCTGTTAAAGCTCTTGGCGGAAGAATTAAAATCCCATTTTGGGGAATTCCGGTATAAAATCCTCGTGGACAGCCCCGGCCTGGACGAGCGCGCTTTGGCGCATCGCGCGGGACTTGGTTTCTTTGGGCGAAACGGGCTTATTATCTCTCGTGAATTCGGCTCAAGGTTTAATATCGGATGTATGCTGACGGATATCCCTCTAAAAAACCTCCGGGTTGAAAACGAAGAAAATCCTCCGGAATCGGAATGCCCTCCCGGCTGCCGCCGGTGCTTGGAGGCCTGCCCCGGTGGCGCGCTAAAGCACGGACAATTGGAGGCCTCCCGGTGCGTCTCGTATCTGACGCAAAAAAAAGAACTGACCCCGCCGGAATCAGCTTTGATAAAAACAAGCAATCAACTATACGGCTGCGACATCTGCCAAGATGTCTGCCCGTTTAACGCGCCTCATGAACCCGTTTTTGTCAACCCCAAAGACTGGCTGGACAAAACCACCGAAGACCTCCAAAAAGAATACGGCCACACCGCCATGCTTTGGCTCAGCACAGAGCTGCCGCGACGTAACGCGCAAATCCACACTTGACACAATGCCCCGTCTCCCGTAGAATAGCTTCCGCAACGCGCCCGGATGGCGGAATTGGCAGACGCACCAGATTTAGGTTCTGGCGGGAGACTGTGCAGGTTCAAATCCTGTTCCGGGCAGTAGATAACGGATAATCCGAACCCTGCTGATATTAAGTTAATCGGCGAGGCGTTCGGATTTGTTTTGTCGCTCAAAAATTTGTTGACATAATGGGCGACAATGCGTATCATAATAACAGATGGTGGTGAACCGCCAAAAAGTAGTTCGCTACCGGCAATGCGAATAACAAATATGCCGTGGAAAAGTTTTGGAGCCTTTGCCTTACGGCAAGGGCTTCTTTCATGCAATTGAAACGCTGATGATACAACCGTGCGAATATTCTGACAAGGAGCAACCTAAATGAAAAAGATGATGGGATTATTTTTGTTTGTGCCTTTCATGCTTTCATCTTGTGGTAGGCAATCCGATGCGCTGGAATACATGCCAACGAAAATCGTTGAGGATAGCATAATTATCACGGAATATGTTCCTGAAGATAAGCTGCTTGGTGAAGCGGAGTACGAACACGAGCCGGAAGCAGAACCGGAGATTGAGCCAAAGCCAGAACCAGAACCCATACCGAACATTCCATGCTTTTATTATGGTAATGAAGAATATATTGAAAATGATTTCCCCCTTCCTCTTGATTTAGTGACACGATTTTTTGCGGAATATTGTGCATTAGCAACGGCGGATGCCGGGTATTTATGGGGGCGTTCTCTGCACACACCGTTTATATTTTTGCATACTGAAACCCGAAGCATCGTCGCAAATCAACCTGACTCGTTGGGGATTTTAACGCGAACCGGTAATGTGTATACTGGATTATTACCAGAGCGGTTCCCTGCCATGTATTCATTCCCTCGTATTGGGGACAGACAATGGGCTATGCTCCCTTGGCACGAATGGTTTGGGGTGGATGGTTATATGCCATTGCGTACAATGGCACACATGTCCATGCATGTCCATCAACCGTTTATTTTTGGAACTCCCGGCGGTTGGGACAATGGGCATATGGGGAACAAAACCGCGCGCATTTTAATCCAATTAGAAGCTAATGCCCTTGTGTATGCGTTAAGGGCTACGGGGGAGGAACAGTATACGGCTATACGCGATGCATTGTCTATCCGTACCGAACGGCGGCGTTTATTCCCGGGTGGGGCAAGGTCGGAAAATATTTTTGAGGTTCATGAAGGCTTGGCAGATTATACGGACATTCGCATGGTAGGACTTGGAATTGATGAAATAATAAACAACCGTGAAATGTTTGCGCTATCAATGCGCTATCACCCAACGTTGAGCGGGATTTTTGGTTATGTAACCGGCTCCTTGTATGGCTTTTTATTAGATGAAGCAGGCTCTCATTGGCGTGATGATGTGCGTTATGGCGTTGACTTAGGGAGGATGCTTGCTGATGCGTTTGGAATAACCGACCTCGTGACATTTGATGATATTGATTTAACGCCATATGGATATGATGAAATTATAGCGTTTGAAACAGAGCGTCAGCAAAATCATGAACGAATGCTAGTCGATATTCGGGAAGCGTTCACCACGCAGCCCACTCTGCGTATTCCAATTGCACTTGAAGGCGGTTCGATGCAAATTAATCTGGCGCGTACTTTTCCTGTTACTAGGTTGGGTATCGCATATGGAGGGCCTACCGTGATTGTTTCCGGTGCTTTTGGTTATCTTACTGTCTATGATGGATTTTTCGTGAGGCGTGATGGAACTCATGACGGAATGGTGGTGGCCACCGATATGACAACTGACGGCAATCGCTTTTCTGCTCTCGGTTGGATATTGGAATTAAACAGTGGGTTTGTACTTCGCAATCGAAGTGGCCATTATATCGTGGAAAGAGAATAAATCTCCTATTGAGTTATCACTACTACAAGGACGAATCCAAGACCGTAACAATGGCGGATTTGACAGATTCTTTGGGTTCGGATATAACTGTTAGCAGTGCAGTAGAAAATGCCCCTATGTGATTATGGTCATGGGGGCATTTTTTATTGGTTGCGCGTTGCAAGCAGTGATGAAAAAAGCGCGGTGGCGGGGATTGCAAAAATCATCCCCATTGCTGCGGAAACGCTTTGAATGACTTCAATAGCCACAAAATCCAAATTGATAACCCGTAAATACGGAAACCCAAACAGGACAATCAGTATCATAGTCGGAAGTGAAGCTCCCGTTAAAGCCAGAATCAATGTGTTGGAGTTTGCTCCCAAAATGTCGCCGCCTATGTGCATACCGCTTCGATAGAGGCGCTTTGATGTAATCCCGGGGCTTTGCTCCTTAATTTCAAACACCGATGAGGAAATAGACATCGCCGCATCCACCACCACACCCGAGGCAGCGATTATGACCCCCGCAAAGAACATGTCGGGGATTCGCAGAAAAATATCAGGAGGCGAATTGTACAGCATCTGTCGGGCGTCCTCCAGATTTAAGCCCGAAACATTGCCCAGCCGTCCAAGCAGAACACTCAGCAGGCCGGCAAAAACCAGTCCCGTCCACGTTCCGGCAACGGCGGCAAGACTTTGCCGGCTAAATCCGCTTACCATAAGCAGTGTAAAAGTTGTGGTTATAATTGCCGTAAGCAGTGAAAACACCACAGGGCTGTACCCTAGGGCAAGAAAGGAAACCAGAAAAAACACAACCGAGACCATTGTAAATCCCAGCGCGAGAGCCGCGAAAAAGCCCTTCTTACGGCCCATGATTAACATGCTGACAACAAGCAGGCCAACCGACCCAATCACCACAGGGCCCCGTGACGGGCCGTATATTCCCATAAAATGCGCTTCCAAATATTCTATATCGGGCAAAATTGAAACCAGTACCTCCATGCCATCACGCATATAAAGGTTTGCAAAACGTGACAGGGTGTTTATGACCTCAAGCTGCTCACCGGCAAACTCGCCGGATAAAATCTCAATTTCTACCCGTTGCGAACCTACATATACGGACGGTATATAGTGGTCGGGCCAGATATTCGTATCCAGCACTGAAATTACGCGGGCTCGCTCTACATTAAACGAGGGTGGCAAGCCAAGAGCCGAAAAGTCAGACATGTAAATAATTACTATACAAAAAATAATCCCAGCCAGACCTAACCAAAGCCGACCTGAACGCAACAAGTCACCCGGCTTGGGAATGTTTGGAAGGGATATTTTTTGCTTTTTTGCCTGCTTTATCTTAGCCATGCGGTCATCTTATTATCTTTTAACCCTGTTGTCAATTGCGACACTATTCTGCAGGTGTTGAGGTCTTCGAGGTCAAAGCCTCTTTTTCTGGTGCCTTGGTAATTTTATCTTATCCAATTGAAAATAAGATTCTCCTTGCCCTCATGCACGGGCTTCTACTTTTGAAATATCCCCTACATATAGGGTCTTGCCCAGCGGTGCAAGTACCCTCAAAATCGTATCAAGCTGTGGGCTGGTTTCCCCCGCTTCCATCCGGGATATAATAGGTTGCTTTACTCCGCTTAAATGCTCCAGTTCCCGCTGGGATAGCCCTTGCTCATTACGCGCTTTTATCAGTTCGCCTATAATGTCTATCCGTAACCGGCTTTCCCTTATTTCCTCGGCGGTAAAAATTGCTGGTTCTACCTCGCTCCATTTTCTCATTGCAGCCCGCTCCTTTCCCTCATATCGTCAAGGTTACGCTTTGCCTTGTCAATTTCGCTCTTTGGGGTCTTTTGCGTTTTCTTAAACGAGAAGTGGTGGAGTAGAATAAAATCGCTCCCCGTCCAGCTTGCAAAGAATATTCGTGCCCTTATCGGTCTAAGTTCCCATATATCGCCGTCCAAACGCTTCATGTAAGGTTCCCCGGCGGCTTTACCGTATCGGCGCAATATCCGCATATAGTCTTGAATTTTCGTAAGGTTAATGCGGCTGTCTTTGTCTGTGCGCTTTGATAAACCTTCGATATAGTTAAAATACCGGGCTGTTCCCGTCTTTATCCTCATAAAAAAGAATATCGTGTTTGTATTCATCATCCATAATATAGCCTCATTTATCTATATTATGCTGAAAAGTTATCAAATGTCAACACACTCACAATATCAGAAACTTCACGTTGCTTTCCTATGATTTTTCGACATAAAACGTCAAGGGTGGAAACATAACATGATTGAATCAGCGTTATTTCCACCCATCACAGCACACATAATAATATGTAGTCTGTTTTTTTTGCAAATCCAACAAGAGAGGGCTGTATCAATGGCGATACAGCCCTCTCTGTTGGTGCTTTGGATGATGCGAATTTGCCTGTTACAGGATAATTTCGATGCCTCTTGAGTCTTCGTGGAAGATGACGGTCGCGCCGAAGAATTCGGCTACGAAGCGGAGGGGAAGCATCATGCGGCCGTCCTCAATGAAAGCGGGGACATCCATGCCGGGTAGCATTTGGCCGGGGGCGAGGATGAGCTCGCGGCCGTTGAGAACAATTACGGCCCTGTGGTTGTGGGTATCCCATTGTACGTCCGCGCCAAGGCTTTCGGTTATGAAGCGCGCCGGAATCATTGTGCGTCCATCAACGATGGCTGGGAATACGTCCATTACAGTAGTGTCGCCATAGACAACGTCCGTGATAAGCGGAGAGTCCAGAGCCATGTTGATTCTGCGGAGGGTGGGCACGTAGACTATTTCGAAGGTTCCCGTATAAAAGACGGTTTCGATTACGAATTGCCCTGTTTCTGGGTCGAAGGTGCCGCCAAGGGGTTGGCCGTCAACCAGTAATACAATTCGGGCGGGGTTGAGGTCTTCGAGGTCAAAGCCCGTCATATCCACGGTAATGGTGTAGGGAATGCCTACGCCCTCCACCTCTTCGCCATCGCGTATTATGGTTATTTCGGCAGTAACAAATACTTGAATTTCGTCTTCATCGGGTTGTTCTTCAGCTTCGTCTTCATCGTGAATGGTTTCTGCAATGCGCACGATGAAGCTGACACTTTCTTCTTCCAGCAGAGCGTCTAGGAAATCATATCCCACTGTCACGGTTACGATTCCGCTTACGATGCTTAGGGTTGCTTCGGCTTCAACCAGCATTTCAATGGTTTCGGCAGAAAGTAACGCATCGTCAACGCCCTCGGGTAAAGTGAGTGTTATTTCTGGGGTTTCGCCCTCTTCCAGTTCTTCCAGTTGGTCTTCCAACTGGTCCATGATTTCATCGTGGTTTTCTTCCTCTGTTGGAGGGGGTACGGCGGGGGCTAAGTCGTCATCGGGTGTAGCTGCCGGTGGCGGGAGTGTCACAGACGGGGGGTCACCGTTGCCCACCTGGGCTCCACGGGTTCCAGGCCGCATCTGGTCTGCAAACATTAATGTTGCGTAAACCAAGTCGTCATAAATGAATACCAACCACCACCACGCAGCTAACACTTCTCCTGGTGCTATGAATATGCTATCCAGCCAGTGGACAACGTATTCAAATTCGTCCCTCAAAGCTTCCAGTATACCTGTGAAAGTGTTCATTTGCTGCTGAGTCACCCAGAAATCAGCGGGGGCAACATCCGAGCCGTTTACGCTTATCCGCGTAGTTGCCGCAAGGTCGTCGGCAATGGCAAAAATTGATGTTATTGTTTCAATCCATGCCTCAAGAACATCTTCGCTGACCCAATACGCAAATACTCTTATATTTGCGGTGACTTCGGTATCTGCGGTGAAGGGGACGCCGCCGCCATCCCGCTCCGTGAACCAACCGAGGAAGCGATAACCCGTGCGTACTGCCGTTGGCAGCAGGCCCACGGACGTTCCGTGAAGGACATGGGCTGCGGCTGTGCTTTCATCAATTATGATGATATTGCCGGCACTAAATGGTGATGCAAAATTTAGCCTTGTGGCCGGGGAATTGACAGCGGAAACGCCAATGCCTGCGGTCAGCGGTGTCAAAATAAACGCGCTGTGTAGCTCATGGCCGCCCGTGGCTGTGGTGTCGCCGCTTTCGTCATCATCGACTGTTACAGGCGGGTCACAGCAAGATACTGCTGGGCTGTCATCGTCTGTTGCGGTGTCGTCTGTTGCGGTGTCGTCTGTTGCGGTGTCGTCTGCTGTGGTGTCGTCTGTTGTGGTGTCGTCTGTTGCAGTGTCGTCTGTTGCAGTGTCATCTGTTGTGGTGTTGTCTGCTGTGGTGTCATCTGTTGTGGTGTCGTCTGTTGTGGTGTCATCTGTTGCAGTGTCGTCTGTTGTGGTGTCATCTGTTGCAGTGTCGTCTACCGCGGGCTCATCTTTGCAATAATCGCAGTATTCGTCATACTCGCAGTCGCAGTCGTCTGTCAGGGCAAGAGTCTCAAGGGGGAGTGATGATCCGCTTATTGCTGGCTGGCCGATTCTGATGTTGCCTATTTGGTGTGTACCTCCAGCACCTGTCGTGGCATCGTTTACAGAGGTATCTGATGTCATCAGCCAACGAATCCACAAATTCTGTTGATTTTCAGCTGTACTCGGCAAGGTACGAGCATTGTGTGACGCACCATCTAGACTTACACCATCAGCAGCAGCCGGGGCGGCACTTTGACTCACTGCACCCACATTGTGCCATGCAATTCCATCAGTGCTGTATTGTAGCTGCCAATCACGCGGGCCTGTGGCTGTGGAACGCATACTCCACAACACTTCAATATTCGTAAGACCAATCGTTGATACTTCGGTAATCCAATAGGCTCTGCCTGCCAAGCCATCCAGCCCACTAGCACCAGAGTCAGCGGCATTGCGCACATTTAAACCGCCGGAGCCAATAGTTAGCACCCTGGGTTGCGCTTCACCATCAACGATAAAACGCAATCCGGCGGTGCCGGGGGCAGAAGTTACTGTACGGGTAGTGGTATCGTAGCGTAGAGGGTCGGCCCATGCCGTGCCGGTCGCGAGAACAGCATAGTCATTACCGTGGGATGTGTTCAAGCGCGTACCTGCCCAAGCTACCGTTGCAGCAGGCGCAAGTGTGGCTTGTAGCCCATTGAGCCTGGTCTGCAACTCGGTTCTCGCATTATCCACTTGTTGCTGTGTTGCTGCGGAATTTCCAATTACTGCCCGTGCCTCGCCAAGGGCTGCCGCAAATGGAGTCCAGCTTGCATCAGTGTTGTTTGCCGGAACCCGTATTGCGGCGACTGATATCAGTGCCTCCAGTGCTGTTTTGTCAACTGCGCTGTCAATTATATTGACATTGACAATCGGTGCTGTGCTTGCGGTGTCGTTGAATGTTATTGTCAGTGCCACCGTGTCGCCACCTTCGAGGGGTGGGCTAATACCTGTGAAGAAATCCTCGTAGATGGTCAATGTTGTTCCATCAATGCTCCAGTCTGTAGTTTGAAGCGGAGTAGAACCTTGGGCGACAGACGCTATAGTGGTCGCTGCCAAATTGCCAATACCAAGATTAAAATTAATCTCCACATCGTCCGGGTCATTCACATCAAACTCAAAAGTCTGATTTGGAGCGATGCTCGGCGGGGCGTTGTCCGGGATCACAATCGTGACGCGGTCGGCAACCGCTATCTCTGTCAAATCGTAATGTAGTTGTGCGTCAAACGTGGTGGAGTAAACCAGAGTTACACCAGCATAGGCTGCACCACCCAGAGCATTCACCACATTGCCCCTATGAACATCTAGCACAGTACCCGCTATCGCGGATGCAAGCTCGGTCGGAGAACCTAAGTTCGTGCGCAACATAACGCCGCTTCCCACAAGGGGATGGTTTACGGTAGCTCCGTCAGTCCTTGCTTGCAGTTCCACACCAGCCACAGATACAAGCATCCCATGGAAACCGCCATTCGCTAAATCTGCCAGCGTTACGGGAATCGGCGTAATCTGAATACGGTTTGCATTTACAACTTGTGCCGTCACGTTGTTGCCTACGGCAGTGGTGTTTTGGCTGGTAATCCGCAAGTTTCCGGCGATTTCTTGCACATATCCCGTTACTTGGATGCGCTGCCCCATAAATCCGGCCGCAGATCCCAGTGATACAATGATTCCGTCATTCGGGCCGCTTGCGCCAACATCTTGCATAGCTCCGGCGGCAGGCGCACCGACAGTACCAGTGATATAGCCTTGGACGGTTACTTGCTCACCAGAATTAACCGCCAAACGCGCTTCAGCAATGCTAATTGGTGGAATTCCCCCTGGTTCAAAGCGCACCTCAAGGTTTGTGTCTCCAGCAATGGCAAAAGAGAACGATGTGCTTGTAGAAAGCGGGGTTGCGTCTGCCGCATCACCTACATTAAACCAGCCTGCAACCTGATATCCCGGGCGAGGCGTCGCCGTTACCGTCACCCACTGCGGGATGATGTTCATATTGCGCGAGCGGTCGCCCGGCGCAAATGGGAAGGTTATTGCGGCTGTGCCGTAGTCGGTGTCTTCGCTAACGACGGTAAGCTCGGCCTGCCACTGGTCGTTTGGAGTTGCCTCTCTCCATAGGGTGGAGTCAATCAAGGCACCGCGAACAGAGGATACGCCAAAGTAATCCCAATCAGAAGTCTCAAGCCCTGTGCTCATTAGCTCGGTCCAGGTCATGGTAGAGCCATCTTGCATAAGAACGCGAGGCCCTTGCCCACCGCTTAAATCTGTCATACCGGCGGCAATTCCTTGGTTATTACCCGGGAATGGGAAGCCGTCGCCGCCACCTACGCCTAAGCCGCCGAAGGTGAAGTTGCGGCTGAGGACATTGTAGATTCCGTTATCTGTAATTCTGTTTCCGGTGGCGGTAAGATACCAATAGTTTCCTGCCTGATGAATACCGGAATTTACCGGAACGCCGCCGCCGCCGGTGACAGTTGTGCCCAATAATTCAAGAACATCTCGCCCGTACATTTCAAACAGCAGAATACCGCCGTCAAAGGGCATGGTGGAAATCAGTTGTGCCCGGTTTGTTGACTGGTCTGCGCCTCTGGGCCAGAATCCCGTGTTGCGCCAGCCACCGTAGTTGGATATACCAATCCAGTAAGGTGACTCATTGGGGGTGGCTTGTGCCCAGCGGGTTACGTAGTCAAGCACAAGCCGACTGACCCACACATTACGCCCTACACGGTCTGCAAAATAGATACCATGGGGGCCGAGAGGGGCACGCAGATAATCATAGGTGCTTTCAAGGTATGGCTGAATAATTCCCGCAACCGTGTCATAATGGTCTGCTACTCCCATCGCGGCCGCAACCGGGCGGGTAAAGTCCCTGATTGCGTTAGCCGGGCTTACCCATGGCACAACGTCTTCCAATTGGCCGCTTTCGTTAAACATTAGGCTGAATCTGCCAAGGGTACGGCCATGGTGCTGTGCTTCAATAATCGGCACGTCATTTCGTGTGCGGTTTACGAGAACGTGTAAGTGCCCGCCCACAAGTGCGTCGAATCCAAGATTGTCTGCAACATAGTTCATTGCGGCGGAATTGCCGGGCATGTGTGTGACGCCGATTACTGCGGCAACACCACGGGTATTACGAAGATAGCTAATCAAGTCGGCAATGGCGGTTCTGTATGCAAGAGGCCGACCGGGAGCCGGGGTTCTGGCTTCAAAGCCATGCCCTGCCCATCCGCTGACCAAGTTATGCATGTTGTCCGTCATCAAGCCAACCAAGGCTATGGTGATATTATGGTCTGGGAATTCAATAACGTCAAATGGGCGGACGAAGTCTGGGCGTCCGCCTCGCCCGGCGGCTACGCTGGCATTGTAAGCCGCGGAGTTGGGGGTGTAGAACAAGTCTGCCGCCAAAAGTGTTACGTTATCATGATTGCCAAAATATCTGGCACGTTCCGGCCCAAAGGAGAACTCATGGTTTCCTAATGCCATATGGATACCGGATTCATTTTGCGCGGGGCTATGGTATGCCAAGTGCCCCATCATTTCAAGCACTGCCGCGCCGCCTGTTAGAGTGGATACGGAATAACCATGGAACTCGTCTCCGCCGCCGACTACGATAACATTATCCGGGCCGCTGGGGTTCTGCTGCCGCTGATACTCAATGTAAGCGGCCAGACGCGCCGCCCCCGGGTTTTCCGGAACAGGCTCGCCCGCTTCAATGTGCCCGTGGAAGTCTGTAAACATCAAGACATCGATGCGCATACGCTCGTCAACGAAGCAAAGCTCGCAGTCGCAATCGGGGTCACATGGAATCAACGGCACTGTGGAGCGAATAATAATATTGCGCATGTGATGCCGTGCGTCTTGTAGAATCGCCCCGCCGGCAGCAGTTGTATTGCTGGTCATCCTCCAGCGGATATACAACCTCTCTTGGTCATTTGCGATTTCGGGTAATGTCCTTTCAAAATTGGTTTGCCAAGTACCCGTTAGTGTGATAGGCGCACCGGCGGGAATCCAGTTATCCCCGTCAATGCTAAACTCCAACTGCCAGTGACCGGGGCCGGTAGCGTCGGAACGCCAGTCGAATTGCACTTCAATACCGGCGCGGCCTTGGGTGGAAACGACGGTTTGCCAGCGGACATTATTAGCTGGGTAAAGGTCATTGAGCATAGCCCTAGGGGTACCCAAACCTCCCCAAGCTACAGGCGGCCCGCCTACTTCCTGTGCTGTTACGGTTGGCGCACCGGATTCCCAATTAAAGAGCCGCTGGGTGGTGCCAACCCAAAATTGCATCGGGACATGGACATTTTCCGCACCATAAGTGGGCGGAATGTTTGGAACCCGTGCCGCAACTTCATTTGGGTCATGATTCCAGAAGAAGTAATCCATCCCTCCGGGTTCAGGTGGAAGGTTAAGCGGGTTCGGGAAAGGCCGGCCATAAGCCATCCACCGGGCAATATCCCCCGGGAACACTTCACCGTCGGCCAAAATCCTAATTTGCACTTCAATAGTCAGCGGCATGTTTGCCGGGGGTGCTATACCCGGGGGCAAGGTCGCTACTGTGCCTACTACGGTAAGGTTTTGCCTGCCCGTATAAGCCGGGTTATATCCCGAGCCCACAATATCCCAAACTACGTCGGCCCTTTGGGTCCAAGCCGCTGTGCCGGGATGGTAGGGGTCTGCCGCCGCTTGGGCATTGGGTGGGCGGATATTGCCCGTATTGCCTCCAACATTGTTCATCAGGTTGGTTTCAATGCCAACCGTCAAAGGAAGCCCCAAGCCTTCGGGTGTGGCGGG
>WQSB01000064.1 GCA_009788085.1 Defluviitaleaceae bacterium | reverse complement strand
CTCTTTTATTAACCAAGGCGTTGCGTAGCAATTCCGCTTGTTGTGCTGCTTCAATATCGGTCAAGTTATATTCTGCTTTCAAATCATCAGCATTTACATAGACTCCAAAGGTCGGAAGCCCGCGAGTAACCGTAGTTTTCCCGGAACCATTCGGACCAGCGAAAACTAAAACGATGGGCTTGCGAGCATCATTATCCATTAATATACTCCCTTGTTCCATCGACAGATTCTAAATAAGCCTGTTTTTTGACTGAATCATACTTGGCTACAGGCAACCCCCTTAATTTATTAGCCGTGATATCGTTTTTCACTGCGGCATTAAATGAGCTTGTTATATTGCCGACCGAAAGCCCATTTCCAATACCGGAACTGCCTATACTTACCGGGAAAGGAATCGCGTCCTCGCTAACTGCTTTCCGAAGAAACATATTAAATGCAACGCTCATATTCAAGCCCAGACGCTCAAAAAGGAAGTCTGCACTGTCTTTCAAATCTTTTTCAACACGGACGGTGACTCGTACATCTGCTTGTGCACTCATATTCATAACCTCCTAAAACTGCTTATGATTAATTATATGCGCATCAAAGTTTGCAGTCAACCATTGTGCGCCTATTGTCTGCGTATCGGTGAACAACGGCCTATTTCTCGGCATTTTGTAGCCTTGATTGATATGCTTCGACAGTATTCGTCAAAGACCTTTCGAGGTTTGGGCATGTTTCGTTAAGAATACTGCCTACCCCCGGTGCCCTTCGCGAGACGGCCCCCATAGTTATGGTCTACTTTCCAAACAATCGTTCTTTGATTGCAAGACCCGTTGGGGTGGCGGCAAGGCCGCCTAGGGAGGTTTCGCGCAGGCTTTCCGGCAAAGCGCGGCCTACCTCGCCCATTGCGGTGATTACTTCGTCCAACGGGATTAGGCTTTCCACGCCGGCCATGGCAAGGTCAGCAGCGTTTATGGCTATGGCGATTCCGCCGCCGTTGCGCAGAATGCAGGGGATTTCCACCAGCCCGGCCACAGGGTCGCATACCAGTCCCATTTGATTTTGCAAAGCGATTGCAGCGGCATGGGCGGCTTGATTGGCCCGCCCGCCTATCATTTCAACCAGCGCGGCGGCGGTCATTGCGGCGGCAGAACCGCATTCCGCCTGACAGCCCCCCTGCGCCCCGGAAACCGTTGCGTTGGTGGCGATTACCATGCCGATTGCCCCTGCGGTGATTAGGGCTTTTATGGCGGCTTCCTCGGAAATGCCGCGTTCGTCCATCATTGTCAAAACCCCGGCGGGCAGAATGCCGCATGAGCCTGCCGTTGGCGCGGCCACGATTTTTCCCATGGCGGCGTTATATTCCTGAATAGCAATGGCCAACGCCGTCGCATTGGCACAAAAGGAGCCGCCCAAGGACTTTCCTGTGGCGGCAAATTTATGCATTTTATAGCCGTCCCCGCCGGACAGCCCACTTATGGAGCGTGTGTCCGGCTTTAGTCCCTCTTGGGCACTGCGGCGCATTATATCCAAAGTATCCTTCATGCGAGCCAAAACTTCCGCTTCCGGGACTTCCAATAATGCGGCTTGGTCTGCCAAAACCACGTCGGACAATGTGCCGTCTCCGGCCAGCTCTATCATTTCTGCTACCGATTGATAAGTTATCATTTCATGTACACCACGCTTATAATTTCTTTTAGTTGCCGCAGAACCTGAACCGCGGATTTTTCGATGCCGCTGTCCAGCTCGATTGTCATGATTGCAGGCTGATTCTTATGGGTGCGCGACAGCCGGAAGCTGCCGATGTTTACACCAAAATGGGACAGCATCCCCGTGACCGCAGCCACCACGCCCGGCCGGTCGTTGTGGGCAATGATTAAAGTCGGCTTCGCGCCGCTGAAAGCCGCCTCCATACCGTTCAGCTTTGTTATTAAAATATTGCCGCCCCCAACAGACACGCCCTCCACGACGCACTCTGCCCCGTTTTCCCCCAACAGCGTAAGAATTGCCGTATTCGGATGCGTGTTGGGGATTTTTTTATGAGAAAATTTATACTCCAAGCCCATTTCCTTGGCGATTTCAAGGCTTTGGGGAATGCGCTCGTCATCGGGCCTCATCCCCAAAATCCCCGCAATCAGGGCCTTATCCGTGCCGTGGCCTTTGTATGTCATTGCAAAGGAGCCGACAAGCCCAATGTCGGCCTTTACGCATTTTTCACCAAGAATCTTCCACGCTACCCGGCCCATCCGCACCGCTCCCGCCGTATGCGAGCTTGACGGGCCAATCATTACCGGGCCGATGATATCAAAAATGTTCATATACTAATGCCTCGAAAAAATCCGCCGGAGCAAACAAGCGGCTTTCTATTATAATGGGCGGGCGGGACATTTCGAAATCCAGAATACTGCGCCGGGCTTCATTTGTTGCTCTGTCGATAACAGTAAAGCTGGCACTAACCGCCACTTCATCCGGTGCGATTGTAATAGTATGCGCCGTTGAAAATTCGGAAAAAAACCAAAGTGATTCCAGCACCGCCTTGTTGTGATGCCATGTTGCCGAAAATTCATTTGCTTCGGCAAGGGCACGCACGGGAAAGAACTCCGTATCGTCGTACATTATGCCCGTTCCCGGCACGGGTTGGCCATGGTGAAGAAACATTGAGCGATAGGCATGGGCCTGCCTTGGAAATCCTCGTACTACTTCGTCATACCAGAACAGCATCGCCGCCCCCGGCGCAATGAATTCCAGCGGTATGGAGGATGCATCACGTTCTAAAGTGATTTCCAACATGCCCCAATCCACAGAAATAAGCAAGGTATCTTCGTCAATAAATTCCACTTCTTCCACTACATAATAATGAGGGGACATATCCCAGGTGGAAGTGCTGCCCTCCGGCAGGTTTATGGCGATTACCACCGCGTCGGACATGGCCATTGCCCTTGATGTCCAATAAAGCTTTACGCGGTCGCTCCGTCGGTCTTGCAAAGTTGCGGGCGTGCCGTCCACCGCGTCTATTATAAGCGTTTCGTCGGATACCCTAAGACGGAACACATGGCCCGTCCAAGCCCCCCGTATTGTTATTACGTCGTCATTCACCTCTACGATATAACCTATCGCGCTGTCGGTTGGCCGGGTCATTTGCGCCATTGCGGGCACTGCCATTCCCAAAATCAGCACCAGCGTCAAAACTATTGATATGGTTTTCTTCATTATATGGATGTTCAAATGGCATCCTCCGTTACTTTATTCAGATAAATAAACCCACTCCAGCCACTCATCACCCAGCTGCTCTTGATACCAAACAGCAGTAGCATCCAGATAAGTTAGTGCGTGTGGGGTATGTAGACTAACTTGCTGTACATTGGGCAGGGCTTTCACTCGTACAATGGCTACTTCCGCAGTAATTCTCCCATTGATATAGTCCTCCACGACAAAATTAACCTTATCGTTTGCTCTGTGCGTTTGCTAATTCAGCGGTTAGTAATTCTGCCATATACTCAAAACCTTGTGTATGGAATGAATCGTAGCCTGCCAATACCTTTTCCACAAAGCCATATTGTTCTAACAGTCGTGCAGTTTCTGTCACGGTTTTTTCCAATTCATCAGCCGTGTACTGTATCACATGTACCAGCCATACTGCTCTGTCCGCTTCCGTGTGCATTTGCCAAACCTCCCAACGTGGTAATATAATTTTACACCATTTGCTTCCGCACTGTTTCAAAAACTGCTATAGAAAAGGGGTTTCGAAATTGCTACATATATTACCATACTGGCGGCGTTATCAAAAGCAAATCCTTACCGCGCTTGTTTTTCTGGGCTTGGGGGTGGTGGGGGATTTGCTTCTGCCGCTGATTGTGTCCGAGATTATAAACCGAGGGGTGCTGACCGGCGACGCGGGCTTGGTTTTGCGTCTTGGCGGGCTGATGCTGCTTGTTACGGTTCTCAACGCCGGCTGTACCGTGGTGCGATGCGTAATTTCCAGCAAAGTGTCCCAGCAATTCGGTGCGGATTTGCGGCTGGATTTATTTTCGCGTATAAACCGGTTTTCCTTTGCCACTTTGTCCAAGGGGGACACCGCCGGCACAATCACCCGCCTGACCAACGACACCGCCCAGCTTGTAACCTTTACAAACAGCCTAATGCGCGTGTTCGTGCGCGCACCGGCCTTGCTGATTGGCGCGTTTATCATGACAATTATTTTAAACCCGCGATTGGCCGTGATTCTGCTGGTTGTCGTGCCGGTCATCGCGATTTTAATGTATTTGGGCATGAAGCTGGGTTTCCCGCTTTTTTCCAAAATGCAACAAGCTCTTGATAAAAATAATGCCGTCATCCGGGAATATCTTTCCGGAGTGCGCGTGGTGAAAGCGTATACTACCTTCGACCAGGAGGTAGAGCGGTTCGGCGACACCAATACCGGCCTTGCCGCCGTTTCCACAACTGCACAGCGTACAATCGGTATTTTCTTTCCTATAGTTTCATTCACCGTAAACATGGGCCTTGTCCTGACCCTTTGGTTTGCGCGGGGATGGGTGGAAAATTCTCAAATGCAGGTGGGCGAAATCGTTGCGTTTTTAAATTATATGATGCAGATTTCCATGGCCTTGGGGCTGATTTTTGCGGTTTACCAAATGTTTATAAGGGCGCGGGCCTCGGCGGAAAGAATAGGGGAGATGCTGGAGGAAGAGCTTGGGGAAGACTTTGAAGGGGAAACTCTTGTTGCAAAAAAGCCAAACAATTTCGGCATTGAATTTGAAAACGTAGTGTTTAAATATCCAAACGGTAGTACGACAAGCGGCGCGACAAACGTATCAGACCAGCGCGAGGATGTGCTAAAAGGCGTCTCCTTTGTGCTTCCCGCCGGGGAGACGCTGGGGATTATCGGGTCTACGGGGGCGGGAAAGACGACGCTTGTGCAGCTAATCCCGAAATTTTACGCGCCGGACAGGGGCCGGATTCTTGTAGGCGGCATTGATATTGCCGAAATCGGCGAGGAGGCCCTGCGGCGGGACATTGCGTATGTGGCGCAGCAGAACACCTTGTTTCAGGGCACGATTGCAGAAAACATTCGCATGGGAAAACCGGACGCCACGCAAGAGGAACTGGAAAACGCGGCAAAGGCCGCTTGCGCCCATGAATTTATCGCGGCTTTCCCGGAGGGATATGAGGCGGTAATCGGACAAAAGGGCGTGAATCTTTCCGGCGGGCAAAAGCAGCGGGTAGGCATCGCTCGCGCCTTAATCCGCAATGCCCCCATTTTGATTTTGGACGACTGCACCAGCGCGGTGGATGTGGAAACCGAGGCGGCCATCATGGAGGCGATTCACGACCGGCCCACCTGCTTGCTGATTACCCAGCGGATTTCCTCCGTTATAAACTTAAAATACGTACTGGTAATGGACGACGGGCAGGTGGCCGGGTTCGGAAGCCCGGCCCGGCTCATGAAAGAATGCAAGGTTTATCAGGAAATTTATCATTCACAATTGATATAGAAGGAAAGAGAGCTATGAACCCACGTCAGCAAAATCAACAACGCCATACGCCCGGCGCAGGACACGGGCGTTTTGGTGGCGCGCGTTTTATGCGCGAAAAGGAACGGCCAAAGCATTTTATTAAAACAATAATACGACTGCTGGGCTTTCTTGGTGGGCAACGACTTACGTTGGTGTTTATTTTTTTGCTGGCCATCGGGGCATCTGCGGCGGCCATGGTTGGGCCTTTTCTGATTGGACTGGTGATTGACAGCATCGCAGAGTCTGGGGACTATTTGACCTTGGTTTTTGCCGCTATATGGTTATTCTTTACACCGGCGACTCGCTGGCGAATTTTTTTCAAAATTGGGTTGTGGCCGGGGCTTCTCAGCGGCTTGTGAAAACCATGCGCAATTCCGTTTTTGGGCATTTGCAAAAGCTGCCCATCCGGTTTTTTGACCGTTTTATGCATGGCGAGCTAATGAGCCGTATTTCCAATGATACCGACAATGTCTCCGGGATTTTGGGGACGGCCTTGGTTCAGCTTACGTCTATTTCGATTACGATTACCGGGGTGCTGGCTATGATGCTGTGGCTTTCGCCGGTAATGACGTTTTTTTCGCTGGTTAGTGTGCCCCTGTTTTTTATCGTAAGCAAAACCATTGCGGCCAAAACCCGCAAGTCCTTTCGGGCGCAGCAAGCAGCCCTTGGTCGCCTAAACGCCAAAATCGAGGAGGACATCAGCGGAATGGCCGTAATCAAGGCCTATGGCAACGAGGCCCGGGCCGTGGCCGATTTTGCGGAAATCAATGAGGAACTGCGCCTTGCGGGCACGGAGGCCAATATATGGTCGGGTTTTATTATGCCGGCCATGAATGTCATAAATAATTTGTCGCTGGTGGTGATTGCTTTTGCCGGCAGCCTGCTGGCCTTAAACGGCTCGGTTACAGTGGGGCTGATTGCGGCGTTTATCGCGTTTATCGCGTATTCGCGGCAGTTTGGACGCCCGCTGAACGAGCTGGCCGCTACATATAATCAGTTTCAATCCGCCTTGGCCAGCTGCGAGCGTGTTTTTGAAATCCTCGACGAAAACGGGGAAACCCCCGACCCGGCTGATGCCACTGTCCTTGAACAAGCCCGGGGTGATATCAGGTTTGAAAATATCCGCTTCGGCTACGCCCCCGAAAAGCCCGTTATCAGCGACTGCACATTCCACGCGCCGGCTGGCTCTGTAATCGCGCTGGTTGGCCCCACCGGCGCGGGCAAAACCACGATTGTCAACTTGGTTACGCGCTTTTACGATGCCGACGCGGGTTCGATTACCTTGGACGGCCGCCCCTTAAATATGTACACACGCGCTTCATTGCGCCGCGCCTTTGGCATAGTTTTGCAGGACACCTATCTTTTTACGGGAACAATAACGGAAAACCTGCGCTATGGCCGCCAATCCGCAACCCTTGAGGAAATACAGGCCGCCGCGAAGCTGGTTGGCGCGCATCATTTCATTGCCCAGCTTCCCGAGGGTTATAATACGGTTTTAACCGAAAACAGCCGCGGCCTAAGCCAAGGCCAGCGGCAACTTTTGGCCATTACACGATGCGTTTTGGCCGACCCGGATATTTTAATTCTCGACGAAGCCACATCCTCCGTGGACACTCGCACCGAGGCGAAAATTCAGGCGGCCATGGCCAAATTGATGCAGAATCGCACCAGCTTCGTAATCGCCCACCGCCTGAAAACCATCGCCAACGCCGACCAAATCCTCGTCATCGACCAAGGCCGCATCACCGAACAGGGCAATCACACCCAGCTTATGGCACAGAACGGCTTGTACCGGCGCATGTTTGAGATATATGAATGGTAGAAAATAAATACATTGACAGAGGGAAGCCGCGACTGCGTCGGCGGCGTTTTGACCGATGGTCAATGTATATTATTTTCGCCATTTATATAGTTTAATTTGTCCTTGCATTTTTTTACCGGATAGTGTAATATCTCCGGAGCATAGGAATTCTGGGAGGTAATATTGTGGCAAAATGTGAAGTGTGTGACAAGGGCATTCAAACCGGGCATAGAATCAGCATCACCCGTAGCCAAGTATCTCGCCGCGCAAATAAAATGTGGCATCCGAATATCAAAAAAATTCAAGTCGTTGAGAAAAACGGCACCGTGCGCAAAGCCAAGGTTTGCACAAGATGTTTAAGGTCTAAAAAAGTTACCCGCGCTGTTTAGGGCATGTGCCCTAGTCAAAGAAATCTAGCTTTTAAAAAACCTGCAATGCGGGTTTTTTTTATTTAAGTTGAGAACAGTATAAAGTGAGAGCATAAACAATGCTATACGGCGATAACACGTAACTCGCTAAAAAATGGTTTCCCCATTTCATACTTGTCTGCCATTATTTCCGTTTCAATGGCAATGAACGAATCCTTGCCATTGAGCTGCTCCTTAAAAATATCCGGTGCATTGTCTATTTGTCCGGCCTCGTTAATACAACAAAAATAAATCCCTGCGGGGATTATTTTTTTGTTCTCCACATCCATATTTTGGGGAATTTCCACAAAGACAAAATACTCGACGCCGGAGAGTGAATGCTCGTACATAAACCCATATTCCATCAATCCTTCAATCCCATCGGCGGCAAAAGGCATCTCCATATATGCTTTGATTACGTCCAATTGATTCATTCTTGATTTATCGCAAGGCTGTACATAAAAAGCTTTTTCTTCTATTTTGCGCGGGTATATTTGCCCCTTGGGGTAGATTTCTGACAAATCCATTTGACGCTCGATTATTTCAAAGAGTTTTAATCCGCTTTTAAGGGATTTCAGCTTGTTTTCCGCCAGTGATTTTCCTTGTTCTAGGATATTCCTAAGGTTGATTGTGTCGTTTTTGTCTGTCAGTTTGGCCAATTCTTTTAGCGGAATGCCCAGCTCTATACAAAACATAATAATCCCCACATGGTATAGCTGGTCTGCGGAGTAATACCTATACCCCGTGTCAGGGTCTACATAGGCCGGCATCATGATTTTCATTTGTTCGTAGTAGCGTAATGACCTGATGCTTGCCCCGCTATATTTTGAAATATCTCCAATAGTCAGTAAATTAGCCTTTTTATTCATTAAAATCGCCTCCAAAAAATTTTTTCTAAAAAAGTGTTGACTCTGACATGATGTTATGCTTTATGCTTGCATTTGTCAAGAAACAGACGATTCGTATGAATCAGAACGGTTGGAAAGGAGATATGCGATGGAGAACTTCTTTAGGATAAGGGCGGAAAAGCAAAGCCATATAGTAAATGCCGCTTTTATGATTTTTGGGCGGCAGGGGTACAGGAAAGCATCGCTTAGCGACATCGCACAGGAAGCGGGAATTACCAAGGGCATGATAACTTACTATTTCGGCAGCAAAAAGACTTTGTATATGTACTTGGTGGATGTAAGTCAAACTATGCTGGCCCAGGCTACCAACAAGCGTTTGGCGAACAAAAATATAGACTTCTTCGAACGGCTTAGGCTTACTACAGAGGTCAATATGTCTGCAATAAAGGAACACCCCGCGCTAATCAGTTTTACAAACAGCCTTTATAACGAAAACGACCCGGAGGTATCAGAAGATATAGCCGCGCGTGTTGCATCATTAGATTATCCGCAGGCTGACTTTTTCATGGAGGGCGCGGATGCATCGGGTTTCAAATCCGAATATGACCCTGACATAATGTGCAGGTTTATGGTTTGGGCGGTAGACGGTTTTATGATGGAACTGTACGAAAGAGAAGATACGGAAGCCAATGCCGATGCCTTGGCCGGTAAGTTTTATCAATGTTTAGACGTAATGCAAAAAGCATTTACAGAATCAAGAGGGCGGGAACAGGCCCTAATATAATTTGAGAGGGATGTATTTATAATGAAGAAGAACAAAGTATTAGCAGTTATTTTAGGGCTGTTTATTGCAGTCACAGGGCTAACATTAAGCGGATGCGGCGCGGCCAATTCCGATGCACTGCCTGCAATCAGGCCGATAGATGTTGCCGCCGCCGGCTTGGACACCAATGACATAACCGTTCGCGGCACTGTAGAAAGTGTTGAACGCAGAAATGTATACACGACTTCGGGATTTTTTGTCGAGCGGATATATGTTGAAGTTGGCGACGTAGTTTCCGCCGGGCAGGTATTGGCCGTTTTGGACACCGAGGATTTGGAGCTTATGATTGCACAACAAAGGCTTGAGCTTGAAATGATGCGAGCCATGGCAGAAATCATCCCGCCGCAAAGACAGGCAGAGCTTGATTCAATGCGGAGAATGGCCAATCTTGCGCCGCAACAGCACAGGTCGGAGCTTGGGGTAGTACAACAAGCCAACCAAAACGCAATCCAGCAAAGCCGCAGAATGTACGAAGAAGCCGCAACCAATTTAGTCAACAATACGAATATGCACATTATACAGGCGGAAGGTGCTTTAACCGCTGCGGAATTAAACCTGACGATGATGCAAAGAAATTACGAAATCGCCAGAGCCGAGTACGAGGCCGGGAATAATCCCCATGTTATGGGCGCGGAAAGCGCGCTAAACAATGTGAGAATTCAAATGGACAGTGCGTTAAATAGTGCCCGAATCCATCTGGAAACAACGGCATCCAACCATGAAAGATTCGAATTGCTGTATGCTGCGGGCGGTTTGTCGCGGAATGATTTGCGCCAGTCCGAAAACGCGCTTATCCACGCGCAGAATTCATATAATGATGCCCGCATAAGCCTTGAAAACGCTTACAGCGACGCCCAAACAAATCTTGGCAACGCAATGGAAGCGGAGCGTCGAGCATTAGAGCACGCAGAACTTGCACTTAATGCGGCAATTTCCACTTTTCGTGACGCGCAAACCATGCTTCAAACAACACGCCTTGCCACACATCAAGAGCTTGACATGCTTCGCAGTAATCTTGAAACAGTGCAAATCGCCGCAAATATCGAGCCTATGGAAATTGCAATAAATTTGGCCGGTATAGAAATGACCTCCAGCTTGGAGGCAATGGAACACGCAATAAATCTGGAGCTACTACAGCTTAACGCCAATGTTGAACTGCTGGAAATCGCCGTGCAACTGATGGAGCGGCAACTGGAAGATTCCATAATAACCTCGCCCATAAGCGGCACGGTGACAGCCGTAATCGCAACAGAGGGCTCTATTGGTGCTGGGTTATTGTTCATCATTGAGGACACGGAAAATCTAAGGATTAGAACCAGCTTTAGGGAATATGAAATCAATAAAATTGACACGGGTATGGAAGTTATAATTCGTGCAGAAGCCACGGGAGCTGCCGAGCATGAGGGTGTCATTAAAAGAATCAGCCCGTCCGCAATCGCCCATTCGCCCATAGTAGAATTTGAAGTTGAAGTAGATATCCTGTCGCAAGACACAGGCCTACGAATTGGTATGAATGCACGAATTTCTGTTGATTTGGATTAATCGGGGAGGACTCAAAATGAAAATCTTTAAAACCCTTATCGCGATGATTCTTAGCTTTGTAATGATTTTATCCTTTGCCCCGCCGGTAATGGCAGATGTGCCCAACGGCGACAATGGCCCTGATAGCAATGGCCTAGTCACAGAGCTTGAAGGGCGAATAGCGACACTTGAAGCAACAATTGCAGCTTTAATGGCGGCGATGAATGCCGCGCCGGCTGTAGACCATTCCGCAATATCGCGGCAGCGGCAAGAGGCCGTTGAGCTGGAGCGGTTCATGTTTCACATGACATACTTTGGCGTCACCCTTACCATCGCGCACAATGATTTTTTAATCCGCCAGCGCGACTTAACCGAAAGGCAGCTGGAACTCGAACATGCGCGGCTGGAGCTTGGTTTTTCCATACAAAATAATGTTGACGATTTGGACGCTATGCTAAACAGCTTGACCCGCCAAATTGAACTTAACAACATAACGACGCAAGCACAGCGGCAGCATGTGGAAACAAGGCGGGGCCGCGACGGATATGAATTTATCGGCAATTTCAGAATCCCCACCCCGTCAGCATCTTCAAGAGTACGCTCGTTGGATGAACTTAGAACAAATTTGCTACGCTACAACACTTCGCTGATTGTCTTGGAAAGTCATATAAACCAAGCGCGGCGGCATAATGCGCATTGGGATGAGATTCGCCTCATGGAAGAGCAGCGCGACTTATTGCGACGGCAACTGGAAATGGCAGCACTAAACAGCTGGAGCACATACACTGTCGCAAGAGCCGAGTTTAATCTAGCGGTTTCCGAGCGTCCCCTGCTTGAATCACGGCTTAATATGATTGACGAGCTATTTTATCTTGGCGAAATAAGCGAAGTTGACAAAATGACAATGCGCTTCGCAATTTATGCAGAACAGCACCGGGCAGACATGGTAGCAATCGCACTGGCAATGTCCATCGCAGAATTAAATTACATGATGCGTGGAATTATTGGCGGGTAAACTAGGAGGCAACTATGGAAAAAGATATTAAAGCAATCGTACCGGCAGAGAGTGAAGCTGCGCCTAAGAAAAAAAGAAGCGTAACGTCTATCATATTAGGCATTGCAATAGGGCTTATATTCATCGGCGGAGGTGTATTTGCCGCTGTTATCATACTGGCAGGGCAGAGGACAATAAGCACAGGCAATGCCAGCGTGACAACGGATTTAATACACATCACCGCTAATATGCCCGGCTACTTGGAGAGATTTAGCATTTATTCGGGTATGAATGTCGAAGCCGGGCAGACTTTGGGCTGGATACAGGATGGCGAATCCTTCAGAAGCCCCGTAGATGGCATCGTGGTAAGAACAAGCGCGTCCGAGGGCCAGCAAATCAGGCCCATGGAGTCTTTGGCCGCCATCGCAGATATAAACAATTTGCATATTCAGGCCAATATCTACGAATCAGACATACAGGATATAAGGCTTGGGCAGCCTGTTTCAGTAACACTTGACGGGGTGCGGGGGCAAACCTTTGCCGGGTATGTAAGATATATCAGCCGCATAACAGAACTGGAGCTTGTGGGCGGCGCGATTATGGTGCAAACGGGCACATTCAGAAGAATAACCAAGACCGTGCCCGTGGAAATAGTTGTAACGGATGATGTAGACCTGTCCCTGTTTCTGGGTACAAACGCAAGAGTTAGTATTCCTGTTTTAGATTAAAAAGTTTGGTGGTAAAAATGGAGCATAAAGACCCAAGTTTGGAAAAAAATATAACCCCGTGGTTTCTGTTGAAATTTGCACTGCCGACAATAATTTCTATGGCAGGCATGGGCATATTCGGTGTGGTGGATGGGATTTTTGCCGCTAGATTTATAGATGCCTATGCATTGTCGGCAGTGGGTCTTGTTTCGCCTTTTATGATGTTTGCTCTTTCCATTGGTTTTATGCTGGGTATCGGCGGCAACGCATTTGTAGCAAAAGAGATTGGAGAGGGTAATTTTGCACATGCAAGAAAAGATTTCACATTAATTTCTATAGCAGTCGTGGTTTTAAGCGTGGCACTTTCGGCAATAGGTTTGATATTTCCAGAGGTCATACTTAATATATTGGGCGTAGACGCAGAAATTTTTGACATATCAAGAACATATTTAATAACTATATTACCCTTCGTGCCTCTGGGAGTTTTGGGTAATGCCTTTCAGCAATTTATGATAACAGAGGGCAAAGCCCATATAAGCATGATTTCAACTGTTGTCTCTGGCCTGGTTGGCGTCTTGCTCAACTATGTTTTCATATACCAAATGGGCATGGGGTTGCAAGGGGCTGGGCTTTCAACAGGTATCGGCTACGCATTGCCTGCCATTACCGGATTTGTATTTTTTATCTACAATAGATTCAACAAAAACGGTATACTATACTTCGTAATACCAAAATTGAAGCTTTTTGTTCTTGGAAAAGCCGCAACAAATGGTCTGTCCGAAATGGTGACAATGATGTCGGCATCAATAACCGCAACAGTCATGAACAATGTACTGATGGACTTGGACGGTCCGATGGCAGTTGCGGCAGTTGGTGTAATAGGCGCGGTTCAAGGACTCGCCGCAAATATTTACATTGGCTACTCGTCGGGCATAGCACCGATTATAAGCTATAACTATGGAAAACGCGATTTCGACAAGGTAAAAAGGATAGTCCGAATCAGCCTTATTATTGTCAGCAGCTTGGCAATAACATTGGGCGTCCTCGCGTTTGCGTTCCCGCATTTGCTCATATCAATATATGATATAGACCCGGTAATCTATTTCGATGGTTTTATAATGTCCTTGCCGATTTACGACATGGCATTTACGGGGATACGTTTGGTAGCATTTGGTTTTGTCTTTATGGCTATAAATAATTTTATATCCATAATGTTTACTTCGCTGAATGACGGAAGAATATCCGGTGTTATCGCCTTATTCAACGGATTTATTTTCACCATAACATTTATCCTATTATTCTCTCACTTATGGGGCGTAACCGGGGTTTTTGTATCTTTGCCTGCGCAAGATGCGGCTACATTGTTAATTGCGGGATATATGTTTTTCAGGTTCAGAAAAAAATTTAATTATGCATAGAAGAGGAATGATGACTTATGGGTGAGGCAGTCATAACAATCAGCCGCGAGTACGGCAGCGGAGGGCGAGACGTGGGAAGATTGCTTGCGGAGGAACTTGGCATACCTGTTTTTGACGATGAAATCATCTACATGGCTACAGAGAAAAGCGGCATGTGCTCCGCCTCCATTGCAAAGCGTGACGAGAAAATAAAAAGCAAATTTTTGCAAAATCTTCAACGACTGTCGATGAATGTACCCAGTATACGCATACCATCCGGTTACTCTTCCCATGCAGCGGCCACCGCCGCCGCCAAAACCGGCTATAAAAAAACGGATGCCGACGAGCTGTTTCAAGCCCAAGCCAATGTGATTAGAGAAATAGCCGCATCTGGCGGATGCGTTATAGTTGGGAGATGCTCTGGCTATATTTTGCGGGAAAATCCAAAACTGCTCTCCGTTTTTATCAGAGGCGATTTTGAAGACAGGGTGCGACGCACAGTTGAAACTTACAATATGCCGGAAAAAGATGCCGCTGGTAATGTCAAAAAAGTGGATAAATATAGGTCAAATCATTACCAATTTTATACCGGCCAGCAATGGGGCGTTGCCGGCAATTATGATTTAACAATCAACACATCTTATGTCGGCATTCCCGGTGCTGTTAGCGTAATCAAGGCAATGATAGCCGCCAAAGAAGTATAATACACAAATATAATCAAAGTTTATATTGCCGTTTTTTGACTTTGAAGGTAAGATAATTCCACTGGTCGCAAGGCCAGCACTCCAACCCAAGAAAGGAGCTGATTATGTTGAAAATTAAAGGGTGGTTTTGGCTCTAACATAAAAAGAGCCGCATAGCGGGAGGGGAGCGTATCCGCGCCCCTCCTGTTTTTCAAGATTAACCTAAACTATTGTAGCCCGCTCATCGGCGGGGGTTTGGGGGCAGAGCCCCTATTTAAATGAAAGGAGGAGCGAAGATGAATGACATTCGTAGAAAAATGCATAGAGAAATCCGTAACCCATCAACATCCAAGCAATTTAGGGAGGTATTACAGTTTGAAATATGTAAACGCCAAGGATGTGCTTCCCCCTGAGATATTAGCCCAAGTGCAAAAATATACATGCGGTGCACTGATATATGTTCCCAAGACGGACGACGAAAAAATCGGCTGGGGGCAGCTTAGTGGGGCGCGGGCGCAGGTATTTCAGCGCAACTCTAACATAACGGAAGCATACAGAAGCGGCGCGGCAATTAACGAGCTTATGCGGGAATACTGCCTTTCCGAAGCCAGCATCCGCAAGATTATATACAGCAAGGAATTTGCACCGTCAGCTTAATTTATATTTTTCACCGTTCATATGATAGGATACAAGAAGGAGCCGTTTCGCGTAGATGGCTCCTTTTTCAGTATGTTGCGAGACGGCCCCATGTAAGCGACGTAGACCCGTTTATAGACCCGGCCTACGAACGCACAATGATTCCTCTTCGTGTCATATCCGAAGCCCTTGGTGCAACCGCCCGGTGGGCGGGCCTGCAATGCCGACGCCGCGCTCATAAACAGTGTGACCGCGCACCAGTGTTTTTATAATTTGGCAGCCTATTTCCCTGCCGACGTAGGGGCTGTGTTTGTTTTTGTATTGCAGGTCTTCGGTTTTGAGAATATAGGGCGCGTTGGGTTTGATGAGCACAAGGTCCGCGTCAAAGCCGGGGGCGATTTTGCCCTTGCCGGGCAGGCCGAATCTTTCCGCGGGGTTAGTGGATAGAATTTTTGAGAAGTGAGCGGGACACATGCCGCGCTTTTGAACCGCCTCGTCAAACATTATGTCCAATACGTTTTGACAGCCGGATATGCCGCCCCAGGCCTTGAAAATATCGCCGCCGGTATCCTTCATGTGGGGCGGGCACGGGGAATGGTCGGAGCCCACGGTGTCGATATTGCCCGCAAGGAATTCCTTCCACAGAAGGTCAGATTCTTCCTTGCTGCGGATAGCGGGGGAGCATTTTGCCACTGTTCCCAAGCGATGGCATTCGTCGCGATTGAGGGCCAGAAAATGGGGGCAGGTTTCAATGGACACGTCTACGCCCTCGCTGCGGGCGCGCAGGGCCTCCCGCACTGCTTCGGCACTGCTTAAATGTACAAAGTGGATTTTGCAGCCCGTTTCTTTGGCAAAAAACGCCGCCCGCCTTACCGCTTCAACTTCGTTGAACACAGGGCGGGTATCGAAATATGAATACATATCGGTTTTG
>WQSB01000063.1 GCA_009788085.1 Defluviitaleaceae bacterium | reverse complement strand
AAACCAATCGATGGAACGCCGTGTGCGGTGAAAGCTGCAAGCACGGTGTGGAATGGGGGAAAATCCCGAGATTATATCAGAGGATTACCTATCATTATAGATAATGGCTATCCTGTAGATGAATACCCGAAATATCCGCACCATTATGAAGATGGGAGGATTTTTCCGACGAGAGCATACCCAAATGAACTGCTCGGAGAACTTAGAAAATATTTCGTTGAAGTGTGGCTTAAAAGCCGCGCAAGGGAATACTTTGGGGAAAGAGACCCGAGAGCATTGCCATATCTTGATGAATTTCTATCACTTCCAAACCTGCGTGAGGCAATGGGCTATATAGAATCTGAATAAAATCTGCTGCCCCGGCACATACTACTGTTGGCAAGGCATATATTTTTCACTTATAAAAAATGCGAATACGCATCATATATGGACCTTGTATGGAGGCGGCTTAGACCGCCTCCGGCCTTTTATGCGTGTAACATTTATCCACCATCACCGGCCCATATTACACATAAGGAGTGACACCATGGCCAAGAAAGGTATGCGGCGTCCGAGCCCGGAAGAGCCGCACGGCACAGAGAGTAACAAGAAAAATAAAGTGCCTAAAAATGATGTGCCGCCAGTTCCAGAGATACAGGGAAAAAAGAAAAGTAAATAATCTTGCACAAAGGCGGCTCGGGTCGCCTTTATCTTTAAGGAGTACACCATGTCAGAAATTAAATTCCGTTGGCCCACCCTTGAAGATGAGGCCATGGCCAAAGACCGCACTCGTGAGAATACTTTTGAAATCGACCCGAGTATTGGGGCCACATTACCGTTTGCTTTAATGTATGGGTTCACGTTTGGCAGATAGTCAACTTGGAGGGGGCGGGGCTCTATTTTTATGCCCCGCCATCCATCAGCAATGACCGCCTTTGAAATAATTCGTACACCGTGTGATCGTCGCCTGTAATGATGTACGGTAGAAAAATCTGTGACATCTCTGCTTGCCGCGCCTTGACGAAAGCCATTTGAGCCTCAATCCAATCTTTACATATTCGCCAGGCAACATCACAGCCCCGCTTTTCGTCAGCTTTTACTCCATCGTCTTTCATGGCCTGCAACACACCGGGGGCATTGGCCGGAAGCCTAATGCTCTGCAATCCGCATGGCGTGTCGATTTGAAACGCCAATGCAACGGGTAAACCGTTTTCATAATCCAGCATGATTTTTAATGCGCCGTGCTTGGCTAAGATTTCTTGGATTTCTCCGACGGTTTTTGATGCATTTATTTTTGTGGTGTAATTAAGAATTGGCATTGCGTCCCTCCAGCTTTGTAATTTCCACGGTATTGTAGCTCCCAGGATGATTTATACTATCGGCTATGGCTCAAGCCCCCGCGTGCCACTGCTGGCAGTCCTTTTCGTTGTAGTAGAGCTTTCCTCCAATTTTTTTGAATGGCAACCCTGCCGCCCGGGCATATTGCAGGGTATTTATGTTGTAACCATATCGCATCATGTATGTTTCAGAGTCTACATATTCGCGCCCGTCGATTTGAATTGAGGCTGGCCGGCCAATTTTTCTGTGACCAGAGCGGGGCAGTTGCGCTGTCGCCGTGTTTTCGTTTCTAAGTGCTTGCATCGGTGTCACCTCCGGTAAAGCGGTCTTGGTCGAATTGCCAATTTTTATATTCATCACCGCATAACGAGCCGCATGTAAGATGTTTTTGTTCACTGCCATGATGTATGCACGCCCTACATACAGGCGGGTAAAAATCTTCTCCATAGTTTATTAAATCTGATTTTACGGCCACCTCCAACGCTTTCGCCCGTACACTCAGGATGCTTAATTCCTCAAGGAATCCGGCAACATCTATGGTGATGGTTTCAATATCCCATTCGCCTCCCTTGTAATTGGGGTTGTGGGTCACATATTCACTTAGCAGCCTCAATAGTGATTCTGCTTTTTCTGCCCGGGCTCTCCAGTGGTCGCGGCTCTCAAATGCTGCTTTTATATTCAGCGATAAATTTTCTATTGCGTCGTTTTTGGCGGTGGTTTCGGCATCAAATGCGTCAAGCAGGGCGGGGATGTCTTCACTGGATTTTGCTACAGTGAAAATATCATGCATGTTCCAATCTTCCATTGTCATCGTTTCGACAAGGACACGCGCAGCCTCGCGCCGCGCCCGGATGGCCTCAATGTTAATCTTGTTCATGACTCGCTCCAATCCAGCCGCTGACCGCACAAATCGCAGTAATTGGGCATCTGTTCTGGCTTGGTATCTTTGTATATCCAACAATCATAAAGTCGGCCACAGTTTGGACAAAAATGGCTTTCGCCGAGCGACTCAACCTTCACCGCAACCGGCTCTACCGTGGCAGGGTCAACATATGTGCAGTCACCATTTATGCCATCAATAAAGTGGTTGTGATGTTTAACGCACTTTCCGCAATCGCTATAGATTGGGTGCGCACGATAATAACCAGTAACCCACTCGCCATCGTCTTTGTAATCATCATTCAGTGCTTTGCCCTGCACCATAAACCGCTCGTCAATCATGGCCCTCACCTCTCTTTTTATTTCTTTCACTCACAACACGCCACCCGATAAAGCCGATAATCGAAATCACCATAACAACCCACAGCGCGACTAATGCCGGATGCGCGTGGAAATATGTCCTCGTGCCTTGGCGTAGCATTTCAGCAAGGATGAGGCATGTTTCGCATTTTAGCTCAATCATCGGCGGCCTCCTTTCGGGCTAACGCGGCTTCGGCTAAATAAGTCGAAATATATCCTTCGCGAACCAAGGTGACAACTTCAATGCGTTCTTGTTTTTGGCCAAAATCACATGAAGCAATCACCCAGCCGTTTATAGGCTTAGCGGATACTGCTTCGGGCAAAGCTATCAGCCTCCCGTCACATTCCGCCTGTGCGAGCTCCACGACGCGCTCGGGTGTGAGGCCGGAATCTTCGTATTCTGCACACCTCGCAAGCAACGCCGTACACGCATCGCCTCGATGCTTTGACAAATCTGAATTTGTTAACAAGACATGTGTACCATCACGAACGGTCAATCGTTCCATCTATTTTTCCTCCATTTCCGGCGGATGTGGCAGTGGTTGCCAATAAGCGATATTTGATACGCTATGCCTCTCGCCAAGCAATGCTGCAAAATACTTCTTGTTTTTGTTCAGCCTCCCTAGTGTATATACATCACGCTTCGTATATATCAAAACAGACGTATCGGTCGGCGGCAAGTCCTCCGCACTGTTGATTTTTGTCCATGCAGACACAGTCGGAGCTTCGTTCAACAGCTTCACCATTTGTGGCTTCAAAATTCCCTTATCTGCAAGGTCTAAATATCTTTTGGGGTTCTTTGTCAAAAACAAATACCTGTGCCACGGCGCGGCTTCACAAGCCTTGAAAACTTCTTGAATCCACTCGTCAGGTGTCCATTCTCTGAAGATGTCACACGTTGAACCGACAAAGATTGTTTGCGGGGTTTTGATTTTTGCAGGTTCGTCAAGGCGGTAACGGTGGAAAGTCGGCTGAAAGCCATACGGAAACGGCGCAACCCTGCGCTTGCCGTCTTTGCACGTTTTGTGCAAAGGTTTATATAGTTCATGCAAGCCAGGATTTGTATCAAGCCTTACACAGTCCATCGTTTCAAGGTGATGCACGTTTGTTTCGCAGTCAAAACCCTCAAACCTATTAGTAATCCCCCGCGCATAACAATACTCGCACCCATGCAAGCAACCGGTGACAGGATTCCATGTCCGGTCGCACCATTCGATATCAGATTTATTCATCACTTTTACCTCATTTGGCGAAATCACATTGCCATTTTCAATTTCAAATCAGCCATTGTGCTGATTCCTCTCCGGCAACTTCACAAACGCCATCCATGTTGTATTGCCGTTTTTACGTGTCTTAAAGGCATTGAGTAAGCTAAGGATTTTATTCTATTACACGTCATTAAATTGCACTGGAAGGAGTTTCAAAAAAAAGCAGTCTTTTTCGAATGATTTTCCTCATAAAGAAATTATATGGTATAGGTATTATGAAGGAGCTAAACTGTTAGAGGATAATGTAGGCGTAGAGCGCAGAAAAGAACTTGATATTGAGCTTTCTAATTTAGAGAAGACGCAATTGGGTGAAATGGGTGTAACGGAAAAGCAATTAGATGAATGGGCTAAAGGGAATTTCACTGACGAGCCTTCAATTGAGGTGATAAGTTTGATGCTTGACAATTATGAACGGGTTTGGAATGATGTTTTAGATGATGCAGATTCTATCGCTCTAAGAAAAGCATTTGAGGATTATCGTTACCATGCCTCTACTCAAAGTGCCAGCTAAAGCAATAATAAATCCGATACGCACACAATCCCGGAATTCCTAACCCTCCTCTCCCCAACCCCCACCACTGCACCGCCCATCCCTTTCCGATGGGTGAAAGGCAACGACAACATAATCACCGTCGAGTTTGGGGATGAAATTTCCCTAGAGGTTGACACATAAGAAAAAGCCCGCTTCCTTTAGCGGGTTTGAGATGCTAAAATATGTACATAGTCTACAGGGGCAATAATCGCGTTTCTTTTCGTCGGAAGCGGCGTATAATATATAGAAGGATTTGAGGCATGGGTAAAAAGGAAAAACTAATTTCAAGGCTAAAATCTAAGCCAAGGGATTTTACCTTCGATGAGATGGAAGCCCTGTTGTTGTCATTGGGGTTTAAGAAGTGCAAGGCGGGGAAAACCAGCGGGTCAAGGGTGCGATATATAAGGAACGGCGTGCTTGTATTACTTCATAAGCCTCACCCCGGCAACATATTAAAACCGTATCAGATTCGCGAGGCGTTAAGCGTACTCAGAAAGGAAGGGCTAATATGAGCAACTATATCAAGCACAGGGGATATGTCGGAACTGTAGAATATACCGCCGAGGACGATGTCCTTTTTGGAAAAGTTCTTGGGATAAGAGGACTCGTCTCCTATGAAGGCGAAAGCATCGCGGCCGTTAAAAGAGATTTCATGGAAGCCGTAGACGACTACTTGGAAACATGCGAAATCGAAGGGCTTGAACCGGAGAATCCGGTAATCCCGATGGATGATGCGCAAAAAACGGCATAGTATATGAGCAACAAATTGTGAGAGGGGAAAGCCATGCTTAAACAGGGAATACGGCATCGCTCCACATTTTACCACGAGGGCAAGCGATACGAAGCCACTGGCAAATCCCAAAAGGAAGCTGACCAAAAAGCCGCCATCATGAAGGATAAGCTTAAATGCGGCGAGGTTGGCATTTCCGGGGAACATGACGGTTGAGCGATGGGCAAATACGTGGCTTGAGACTTACAAGAAACCTGTCGTGGGAGACAGCCAATACAGAGATTATCGCTTTTATATAAATAGCGCGATACTGCCAGAAATCGACTGCACGAGGCTTGGGCAGATTAAAGATGTGCATTTGCAAAAAATACTTAACATGCATGTTGGAAAAAGCAAATCTTATTTGACAAAGCTACGTATTACAATTTCCGCTATGTTTAAACGTGCATATTTGTCTAAGCTGATACCGCATAACCCTGCGGAAAACCTTGAGCTTCCCGCAGCAACAGAGGGAACACATAGGCGCGTGACCGACTACGAGCGAAGTAAAATATTGAGCCTGTCCGAAGTCCATCACGCGGGACTTTGGGTGAAACTCATGCTTTACACCGGATTGCGTCCCGGGGAAACCCGTGCCCTTGATTGGCGGCATATAGATTTTGACAAATCAGTTGTACAAGTGGAGCAAGCTATGAAAGCATACACCACAAACATAGGAGGGCCAAAAAGCAAAGCCGGGGTTAGAAGCGTGCCTATAAATAAAGACCTGCTTCGTGATTTGCTTGTAGCGCGGAAATGCCCATTTGAACCAGTGTTTACAAAGCCGGTTAGTGGAAAACGTCATAATGAAAAGAGTATGCTTGGCATGTGGAACAACTTTAAGCGACATCTTGATATAGATATAGGAGCAAAATTATATCTAAATAAGATAATTTTAAGCGTCGTGGCGTCTGATTTAGTGCCTTATTGCTTGAGACATACGTATTGCACTGACCTTCAAGATGCCGGCATACCCATAAATGTGGCGCGATATCTTATGGGGCATTCAAGCATAACAATGACAGCGAAGATATATACTCACACTACAGAGGCGACTATCCAAGAGGCGGCGAAGAAAATAAATGATTCAGGAGTATATAAAAAGGGCAATGGTGGAAAAAATGGTGGAACAACAGAAATATTCACTTCGCACAAGGATGTGAATTCCTTATAAATAACGATATTTCAATGAATTGCAATTGATGTGGCAATGTTTCTCATAAGTTGCGGTGCTGATTTGTAATCAGCAGGTCATCGGTTCGAGTCCGATTGTCGGCTGTAGTAAAAACCCGCTTAGATGCTGTACTGAACCGTAAACGGACAGGGAAAAGAAAACCTCCTATCGTATAATAAAAAACGATGGGAGGTTTTTGTATGGCAAGAAAATATACACTAGTAAAAATGATAGGTGAAGAAGCAGAGCAAAAAGAAAATCGGAAGCCGGAATCATACCTCGGCGTCAAGGCAGAGCCGAGGCGCAGCATAATGATTGAAAACGCAAAGAGCAGAGAACAGGAAGCTGTAAAAGAAGAATAGAAAAAAGGTCTTGCCTGAAAAATCAATATACGATATTATTATATACGGTGTCAAGGACTTGAAAGAAATTTGGCATAAGCCTATCTCAAGCGTACAGCTTGGTTCACGCTAACGGATTTCCTACACTTGATATTAAATGGATGCATCTGTAGCTCAGGGGATAGAGCGTCTCCCTCCTAAGGAGAAAGTCGCACGTTCGATTCGTGCCAGGTGCAGAGCTAACGTATAATCCGAACCATAAGACGGAGGTAAAACTCATTGGCGAAGGGTTCGGATTTTTGTTGTGGTTGACATAGCAAACCAATAACAATGTACTACACGAATGTAAGCGTCAAATGAACCCGCGTCTGTACAGAGGGGGGCATTTGACGCTTACGTTTATTCCACTTTATTGCCGATACGGATACTCCATACACCTGTGAGGCTTGTTCCTACGTATTTCCTTCTGCTATATATCTTATCACTTTTTCACGTAAATGCTTTGAATACGCCATGCTTTAAGTTTACAACTTTTTTAGATGTTTTTAAACGTAATAACTATACTAAACGTCTACAACGTGCACAAGCCATGAACGTGCACTCGGCCAAAATCTCCATCCGCCATCCTCATGCATCAATCCGGCTTGCGCGATTACAAAGTATCCCGTTGTGTCAAACACATGGGTGTTTCCGTTGCCGCCTATAATCCAGCCTTGGTCTACGTTCCAGCTCATTATACCAATGGAATATTCCAAATTAGGGCGGCCTAAACTCAGACGATGAAGAAATCCCAGCTCCTCCATGTCATCCCATGACCCGCTACGAATAATTCCAATTTGATGCTCTGCCAAATTATAGAAGATGAGTATGCCATACTCATGAAGGCACCTTTCTCTCTCCGGGTGTGCCGCTGCATGGAATGTTGTCCCTACATTAATTGTGAAAATCTCCAAAGTCCCTTCTTCAATTCTAATTGGCGCAGAGTCAAAAGAAGTCCGCAATGCATCCCCTTCAAATACAGTGAATTCCCGAGCGTCAAGCATTGGTTGAGGTGCTAGTTGCTGAATGACAGAACCCCCTCCTTCACGTCAACGGATGATATTCTGTCATAAGTAAGTTTGAAATCAGACGTTGTGTATGACCAAGATGTAAAAAAGTTTGGGCTTACAGCCTTTCCGCTTACCCCATGTTCGAAAACAGAAATCTGCGTTGATGTTCCGGCACTGTATGCCCTAGCCATCATAACCATTTCACCGATGAAAGTAACAATAGCAATCCCTCTAAGGAAGAACCATGCGTTATTTCTTTCAGCGGAAATCACTCGTCCCGTCCAAGAATCAATGGTTTGTGTATATCCCAATTGGTTAGAAAGCCAGAACAGGAATATGGTTCCCGCTACGGATACGATGAAAAAAAGTACGCAGAAGCTTATAACCGAAGAGTTGCTTTCCCCATTTCCAGACATCAGTACCGTTCCAAAATCCCCGTCGCCGTTTTTTTTTCGGCGAGACATCGTCCTTGGGGGCATTACTGCTCAAACTCCATGTATATATCATTTTCGTGGAGGTGGCATAATGGATTACATCAGTTTGGGCAGTAAAATACGAGCGCGGCGACAAGAATTGAAACTCACTCAAGAAAAACTTGCGGAAAAGGCAAATATAACCACCTCATTCCTTGGACATATTGAACGGGCCGAACGCAAGCTTTCGGTTGAAACTTTGATTGCGATAGCCAACGCGCTGAACACAAGCGTTGATTATTTGCTTTGTGATTCCCTATTGGCTAGTGGAAACGACACCATGCTAGGCTCTATCAAGGAATCTTTCGCCAACCAGTCCCCCGTAGTGAAAACGGCCGCGGTTGAACTAGTGAAAAACCTCTTGGCAAATATGGTGCGAAGTGTCTAATCGTTGGCAAGCGTCAAAAAGAAGCACAAAAAAGGGACCGTCTCGCGAACGGCCCCTTCTTATGCTCTAACTATCCCCGACGGTCATTTGGCATTTTGCCGCTTCTCAGAAACCGTAGTTTGCATCTTCAAGCAACAACTTAATGCCAAGTTTAAAACCAATTCCCTAATTTCGGTGCGGCTGTGCCAGCCCCTGTTATCCCACTCTTCACCGGCTAGGCTATCACCCGCATATAATATCTGTCCAAAGGTTACTTGGTTATATTGTGCCGCCGCCATAAAGGCACTTGCTTCCATTTCTACTGCCACACAACCCTCTTGCTTCCGATGTTGCACTTTTGCGGGCGTTTCCCTAAAGATTGCATCTGTTGTCCATGTTTTGCCTTTTATATAAGGCACCTTGTGTTCTGTCAAGGTTTCCTCAATGGCTTGAACCGTTCTTTCACACATGGAAATTTCTCTTGACGGCGCGGCATAATGATAGGATGTTCCTTCGTCCCTCACGGCTGTGGTTGGAATGATTAAGTGCCCTACCGCAAGCTCTTTTTGTAAAACGCCGCAACCGCCGCAGGCAACATATTTTCTGCAACCATAAGCGGTCAGCTCTTCAATATGTGCGGCAGCCCAAGGCGCGCCGACAATAGCTTGCACCAATACAACGCGATGCCCGTTATAATCCAATTCATACACGGGAAGTGTAAGGCCTTCGCCTCTCAAGCTTGCTACAATTTTATGCGGGTGCTTTGCTATAACACTTTCAATTGCGTCGGCAAAGAAGCAAATTACAGCCCTTTCGGAAATATCTATTGGCTTTATAAGCCTTTCGGGTCTGATAAAAGCGTTTCTGTCTTCATCAAATTCCAAAATGGGAAATTCATGATGCAGCATAAGTTTAAGCTCCCTTGATAAGCCCCTTATTTTGCCTGTATAGCTGCCTTGGCCGCCGCAACAATATCCCCGGCGGTCATTTTGTATTTTTCCATCAGATAAGGCATTTTTGCCACTTCGCCGAAATGGTCTTGTATACCCACGCGCTTAACGGGCACGGGATACGTGCCGGAAAGTAGCTCCGCAACGGCAGAGCCCAGCCCGCCGATTATATTATGGTTTTCGGCTGCGACAACACAGCCGCATTTTTTTGCAGAGGCCAGAATAGTCTCTTCGTCGAGGGGCTTGATTGTGTGTACGTTTATGACCTCTGCGTTTATACCCTCCGCTGCCAGTAAGTCGGCGGCCTTTAACGCCTCGCGCACCATTATGCCCGATGCAAAAATGGCCACGTCTAACCCCGGCTTTAAGCAATCGGCCTTAAACAGGTCTAGCTTATAATCATCCGGATATAAATTTTCCAAGGCTTTCCTGAACATACGGATATACACCGGCCCGTCGTGGGCTATTACCGCGTCAACGCCCTGCTCCAGTTGAATCGCGTCCACCGGCTCAAAAATCATCAGATTCGGCAGGCTACGCAAAACGCCAATGTCCTCGACGCTCATGTGAGTGCCGCCATTGTATTCCGCGCTAATGCCCGGGTCAGAGCCCACAATTTTGACATTTTGCTTTGCATAGCACACGGATATGGCCAGCTGGTCGCAAATGCGCCGGCTGGCAAATGGCGTAAAGGACGAAATAAAGGGGATAAATCCATAGGAGGCCAGCCCCGCCGCCACAGACGCCATGTTTTGCTCCGCCACGCCCACGTCCAGGGCTCGCTCCGGAAATTCCTCCCGCAGTCCCATCGTACCGTTGGCCCGCGCCAAATCCGCATCAACTACTGCAATACGCTCGTCTTTCCTCATCCATTCCGCCAGCCTTGACGCAAAAATTGCTCTCATTTCTTTCATAGGTTCCTACCTCCGATATCAATCTGTGAATGAACTTTCAGAAGCGGTTCATCGCTATGCATTGTAAGCGGTTCGTTCCATGCATTTTGCTACGCAAAACGCCACGTTCACTCACCACAATGCATGTACGCTCTGCCCCACCTGAATTATTCATTCACTTACGCCAATTCTTTCAACGCCTGAGCTTTTTGCTCGGCGGAAACATTCATGTTGTGGTTTGTTGCGGGGGTGGCTTCCACGAAGGAAACGCCCTTGCCTTTTACCGTGTCCAGAATAATCATGGATGGTTTATTACTGCCCTTGGCTTTTTTTGCATTGTCGACGGCGGCGGAAATGGCCGCTACGTCGTGGCCATCTACCTTTTGTACATTAAAGCCAAAGCTTTCCCATTTTGCCACGGGGTCGAGGAGGCTCATGATTTCGTCAACAGCCCCGCCGATTTGATATTTGTTTAAATCCAAAAATACAACCAAGTTGTCAAGCTTAAACTGCGCGGCGGCCATGGAAGCCTCCCAAACCTGACCTTCCTGGGCCTCGCCGTCGCCGATGATGCAGTAAATGGTGGCATTATCCTTTTTTATTTTAGAGCCCTTTGCAATACCCACCGCACAGGAAATCCCCTGACCCAGCGAGCCTGCGGTCATGTCTACACCCGGGGTGCGGTTCATGTCACAATGGCTGGGCAGCAAGGTCTCGGGCTGGTTTAGGGTTTGCAGCCAGTCCATGGGGAAAAAGCCCTTGAGTGCAAGGGTGGCATACAGGGCCGGGCCGGCATGGCCCTTGGACATCACAAAACGGTCACGGCCTTCCATTTTGGGGTTTTTGGGGTCAATGTTCATGTGTCCGCCGAAATACAGCACAGACAGCACATCCGCCACGGACAGACACCCGCCAATATGCCCCACCCCCAACGTGCCGATGGCATCCATGGTATGGTAGCGGATTTCCTTTGCTTTTAGTTCAAGATTGTTCTTGTCCACAACTCACCTCGTATCAGATATTTTTTTGTACTTTGAGAAAATAAGAAAAAGCGCGCTCATCAAGACAAGCCCTGTCCCCACCAGCCGAATTGGCGCGGGAGGCTCGCCGGTGAAAATGAATTCATAAAACAAAGCCGCAACGGGCACAAGCAGTAAAATTACCTTTACAATCCACACGGGAAGCTCCCGCAAGGATTTGTAGTATAAAATGAAGATAAAAAACTGCCCGGCAATTCCCACCGCCAGTGCAGGGGCAAGATTTAGGCCGATTGTGCCAAAATCCCCCGTTACACCGGAAATCAGCGTAGTTGAAATGAAAAAGAATGTCACGACAATATTGTTATACCATGCAATCACCATATTGGAAATCCCATCCCGTTGAAGGGACTGAATCCCAAAGGCATTAATCGAGATAAACAACGCGCTTAAAATATACAAGGAATCCGCCGCCGCAAACTGAAAATTCCCCGGGGTAAGCCCCAGCACCAAGGCCGCGCCCACAAACATAACTGCGGCAAAGCCCCAATCCTTTTTGGGAAAATGTTGTTTGAGCAAAATGGCGGAAAGAATACCTACAAATAATATGTCCGTTTTCAGCAGAACCGTGCCATTTGCAACATTACCCCATCGGCTTCCCAAAAAAGCGGTTATGTCCAGCAGAAAGCCCAGCACCCCCGTCAACAACAGCCGTGGTAGATATTTGCGCGGCACGGCAAGATGTTTAATCTTCCCGCCAAAAAGCATCACCAGCGTCAGAAGCACCCCTACGGACAGCCGGATAATTACTCCGGTTACAAAGGGGCTGATTGCCCGGTTGCTGATGCCAAGGGAAAAATGAAAGGCCGCCCATATAAGGGAAAGGAATAAAACGGTGGCGTATTTTTTCATAGACGCGATTTAAATCATGTCGGAGATTTTTATAATTTTTCCTGTTTTTACGGATTCCTCTGCCGCAGCCCCCACAACTACAGACCAAAAGCCCTCGTCTGCGGTGGCGGTGGTGGCGGGTTTTCCGTCAAGGGCGTCCACAAAATATTTATGGGAATAGTAGGTCGAGCCAAAATGCCCGCTGGCCTGAATCAAGCCGGGATAACATGGCTGGGAGATTTTTGTGACGCCGTTCTCCCCGCTTAGCAACTCGAAATGGGTAGCTTGGCGGCGCATGGCCAAAAAGTCCTCGTTTTCATATGCGCGGATGCGGCCCTTGTCGCCGCAAAGGGTGACTTCCTCGTAAAACATGGGCGCGAACATGACTAAATCAAAATTGGCGCGCACCCCGTTTTCATAGGAAACCATAACCCCGGCATGGTCAAGAATGTCGGATTTTTCGTTGTTGTACTCGAAATCCTTAAAATTAACAGCCATGCCCCCCGTGGCATATACGGACACAGGTTTTGCCCCGGCAAATAAATTCATAAGGTCAAAATAGTGGCAGCATTTTTCCACCAGCGTACCGCCGGAGTATTTGGAAAATTTATTCCACTGCTTTACTTTGTCCAAAAAGGGCAGACGATGCTCTAAAATCGTAATCGTCTTGATATCGCCAATAGCCTTGCGTTCCAAGGCTTCAAGGGCGGCCTCGGCATAAATGGGCTTGTGGCGGTATTGCAATCCGATTTTAAACACATTTTCATAACCATTGGCCAAATCCCGGATTTCCGCCGCGTCTGCAACGGTTGTGGCCATTGGCTTTTCCAATAAAATATGCTTTTTGGATTTTACCACCTCTTTTACGACCTCCAGATGGGTGTAATTCGGCGTGGCAATTACCAGCCCGTCAATTGCCGGGTCGTTGAGGCATTCTTCCAATGACTTGTACATAACCGGCTTCTGCCCCGGGAAAAATTGCTCAAAACCCGCCGCCGCAACAGCCATTACCGACGGTACGATATCATAAATCCCGTGAATAGTGGCGCGGCCCTCCATCATGGTGACGCGCATATGCTCCTGTCCCATGGTTCCCGTGCCGATGACCGCCAGCTTATATTTTGGCGGCGCGTCCTTGCAAATGTACTTATCTTCTTCGGGAAGATACCGCGTGTTCAAAAAACTCTTGAAAAAATTGCTATGAATCGTCTCATGCATTAAAATCACCTTCCAAGGTATATTTAACATACCTTTGGAAAAATTGCAAAAATAAAAGGAGAATTTTCATGAAAATCATTATCGGGTCGGACAAATCGGGGTTTACATTGAAGGAATTTATCAAAAGCACGTTGCCCGAATTGGGCTTTGACGTGGAGGACATCGGCACAACGGATGTGGATTTGCCCCGCCCGTTCATGACCGTCGCGCCCATCGCCGCGCAGATGATTCAGGAAAACAAGGCCCACCGCGCCATTCTAATTTGCGGCACAGGAATGGGCATGAGTCAAGTGGCCAATAAATTCCACGGGGTATTTGCCGCCTGTTGCGAAAGCCTCTATTCCGCCAGAATGTGCCGCGCCATTAATAATTCCAATGTGCTGTGCTTAGGCGGCTGGGTCACTGGCAATGAAATGGGGCTGGAAATGGCCAAAGCTTTCCTCACCACGGAACACACCGAGGGGCTGGAAGAATGGCGTCAGGAATTTTTGAAAAAGGCATTAGTAACCGTCCGGGAAATTGACGACGCCCAAAGAAAGCAGGTTCAAATATGAAAGCGCGGGTGAGAATCGGGTTGGCCTGTTTGGCCCGGGATACATTTGATTTTAAGGCCGCCAAGGAAATTTTCGACGGGAAAAAATCCGAACTTCTTGGAATGGAAAACGTGGCTTGGGAAATCATCCCGGAGCTTGTAATTTCAACAGAGGAAGCGCAAGCCGCCGCCCAAAATCTTGCCACAAAGGATTTGGACGGGCTTGTGATTCTAAGCGGGACATTCCACTTGGGGCATCTCGCACTTATTTTTGACAAAGTCGTAAACAAGCCGGTTTTGCTATGGGCCTTTAACGAGCTGCCCTATGACGGCGGCAAAATCCGATTGAATTCTGTCTGCGGAATTAATCTGAATGCAAGCAATCTTTATAAATCGGGCAATACTACATTTTGCAGTCATATCAGCGACGATATCGACGAAAACTGGATTGATGCCCTGCGTTTAAAAGCCGCCATTTCCCGGGCACATATCGGCCTTGCGGGGTATCGCGCCCATGGCTTCTTTAATCTGGACGTGGAGGATTTAACCCTTTTCCGCCGCTTGGGAATTCTCATCGACCATTATGAACTGTCCGATGTTTATAAAAATACCGCCCCGGCAGAGGAGCTTCAAGACGAGGCGGTTCAGAAAGATATATGTACAACTTATAACTGCGCCGGAGTTTCCGGGCAACAGGTGGAAAAAGTGGCCGCCCTAGCGGGCGCATTTAAGCGATTTATGGATGGTAATAAGCTGACTGCTTTGGCGGTGCGTTGCTGGCCGGAGTTTGCCGCGGATTTTGGCATCGCGCCATGCGCCGCCATGAGTTATCTGCAATCCAAGGGATATATCCTTGGTTGTGAGGGCGATGTGGAGGGCACGGTTTCCATGTTGGCTTGCAAGGCCATTTCCGACCTCGCGCCCTTTATGGCCGACCTTTCCCAAGTCAATTTCGAGGAAGATTATGCCCTCATGTGGCATTGCGGCGTGGCCTCGCCCTCCTTGTGGGACGAGAAATCCGACCTGGCACTGGATTCCTATTTTGCCGGCGGCAAGGGCGTAACCGCCGACTTTGTGCTAAAAAGTGGCATGGTGACGCTCTTCCGCATCGACACCGCCCTCGGCAAGACCCGGGTGTTTCTGCAACGCGGAAAAGCTGTTCCTATGGAGAAACAGCTCAAGGGCACTTATGCTAAAGTTGTGTTCGAACAATCCGTCCGGGATTTATTCCAAACCGTCGCCGATAATGGCATCGCTCACCATGTAGCCATGGTTTACGGCGACTTTACCACCGTTTTCCGCAAATTCGCACGGCTCATGGGCTTTGAGGTTATTGAATAACAGGAGACCTTTCACGTCAATCTAACTTACAGGATAAAAGAAGAAAAAGCAAACGTAGCACTTACGGGGTTTCCGCGTCCGGCGTATCCCCGGCGTCCGGTGCTGAGACATCCTCGGGATTCTACTTCTTGCGTCTCAGAAGTACATACAGGCCGAACAGGATTGCAAGGATGGGAATGGCCATGCTGAGAAGGCCAAATACGAAGCCAAAAATTCTGCCGACAAAGGTTATGGCAATGACTGCCAGAATGGCCAGCGTAAGGGTTTTATTGCGAAGTATGCTGTTAATAATATCGCTGACGCCGTCCGGGACGGCTTCTCCTGCGTTGATTCGGTGGCGGATGTTAAATCCGTCAAAGATACATGTCAGCCAGAGTACGGGAATACCAAACGAGAACAGCAGCCGCAGCGGCCAAATGGGGGCGGCAGCCAGCATGTATATAATAAGGAAAAAACCGCACATGGCAGCAAGGCCGCGTTTTATCAATCCCATGTACATGTAATTTGCCCCCGGCGGGAAAAAACATGAGAACAGGAACAGCAGGCCCCAGTTTACACGCTTATAAGCGGATGCCGGCGTACGGTCAACGACACGGGGCGCGGAATCGCCTGAATTGGCCAGCTCGGACAGGCAGGGGCGGCACATCAGCCTGCCCTGAACATCCACGCAGCATTCGTCGCACAGCCAGTGGCCGCAGTGGTTGCATGTATTTGCCGCAGGTCTGGTTGGGTGTGCTATACATTGCATAATCAATCATCCTTTCTTGACAAAACATACGGCCTTTAAGATAAAAAGTTTACTGCGTCTTTGCCTTTTCGCAAAACTGCGCCAAGGTCATCATGGCTTCCAATGGGGTAAGCTTTTCTATTTCGATTTCCGCAAGGGCTTTAACAAGGGGATTTATTGGCGGCGGGGAGGCGGCGGGATACGCATGTGGCTTTTTGCGCACTTTGGCGGTGA
>WQSB01000062.1 GCA_009788085.1 Defluviitaleaceae bacterium | reverse complement strand
AGAAACTTGTTTCTGTTCCCCGTTGTCGGCGGCGCAATGGCACGGCAAAAGTCCGAATAGTCAAGGGTTTAAGGGTGGAGATTTTTCCGCGCCTTTTGCGGGAAAATACTACCCGCCCCTTGACTGTTCGGACAGGCGGAGCGGAAGTATATGCACAACAAAATAAACCCCCGCTTCACCGTATAAATTTGTCGGTAAAACAGGGGTTTGCGTTGGCTACGCCGTGCTGTCCTTTCGCACTTCGTAACTGTTCATAATGATTAGTACGGAGATGAGAGGATTTGAACCTCCGCGCCGCGTTAACGGCCTACTCCCTTAGCAGGGGAGCCTCTTCAGCCACTTGAGTACATCTCCATAAAATGAGCAAGCCTATAAGCCGAGTTCTGTCGTGGACAGTCATCTATCTGGGATGAGCGTTGCCGCTACACCTCTTGCGACGCTACCAAAGCAGGGTGGGCCACCCTTCGGCAAAAGCCGTGCTTAACTTGGTCTTGCACCGGATGGGGTTTACATAGCCGCCTTTGTCGCCAAAAGCGCGGTGCGCTCTTACCGCACCTTTCCACCCTTCCTCATTTCGCCGCGCCAGCGGCGCGGAGGGCAATAGGCCCATTAAAATGAGAGGTTTATTTCTGTTGCACTGTCCCTAGAGTCGCCTCCGCCGGGCGTTACCCGGCATCCTTGCCCTGTGGTGCTCGGACTTTCCTCATGCCTTTATAATAAAAGCACGCGACTGCCCAGCTTACTCTTTTATTCTTCAACGGGTTTATCCGCTTCGGTGGGTTCTGTTGCTTCGGATTCTTCTGTAGTAGTCTCTTCCGAAACGGGTTCTTCTTCCGGGGCGATGGCTTCGTTAGTGTAATCTTCTTCATAGCCCTCTTCTTCATAATCGTCCGCAGGAGGATATAATATAGCATCAGCTTCCCGTTTGGACAAGCTTATTTTATGATTTTCCAAATCAATATCCATTACGCGCACTTGAATTTTCTGGCCGGGGGTCAGCTCGTCGCCGGGCTTGTTGACATGCTTGTCGGCAATTTGAGAAATGTGAACCAAGCCGTCAATGCCGTCCTCAAGGGTTATGAACGCGCCAAAGGAAGCCAGGCGCGCTACAGTGCCTTCAACGATTTCGCCGAGGGGATACTTTTCGGTGATACCATTCCACGGATTGGTGGTGATATCCTTGAGTGTGAGGGAAATTTTGCCCTTTTCGGAGTCTATGGCGATAACGGTTGCGGTTATTTCGTCGCCGACAGCAAGCACCTCGGAGGGGCGGCGAACGCGCTTCCAAGACACTTCGGAGACGTGAATCAGGCCGTCTACGCCGCCGAGGTCTATGAACGCGCCAAAATCAACCAGACGGCTGACCGTCCCTTTTATCTGCTGGCCTACTTCAAGGTCGCCAAAGACTTCCTGACGGCGTTGATTGGCCTCGTTTACCGCGAGTTCTTTGCGGCCGGCCACTATACGCCTTTTTGAGCGGTCATATTCTAATATGTGAAAAGAAAATTCCTTGCCTTTGAATTGCTCCAGATTTTGTTCGAAACGTCCGGAAATTTGGGATGCAGGAACAAAAGCGCGACAACCCAGAATATTTGCAATGAGGCCGCCCTTTACTAGGTCTGTAATCTTTCCGGTGAGGGGGGTTTTGTCATTATGCGCCTGCTCTAACTGGCGGTAATTCAGCTGATTGTCCACTTTTCGTTTGGAAACCAGAACATTACCGTCGCCGTCGTTTACACGCAAAACGTACACCTCAACAATGTCGCCGGGCTTTACCTGCTCTGTAAGCTCTTCGGTCTGATTGTCCGAAAATTCGGCGCGGGTGATTATGCCGTCCGACTTAAAGCCCAAGTCAACGATAACCTCGGTATTGGACACGCCAACCACCGTTCCCTTTACGACTTCGCCGGACTTTAAAGTCATGCGCGACTCGTCCAGCATTTTTATGAAGGACTGTTCGTCGGGATTCAGTGTTTCGGCAGAATTTTCCGGGTTTTTGTACTCACTCATCTGGTAAGTGCCTCCTTATGGTTCAGACAGGCATTTTTAGCCAGCCATTTCGGGCATTCTATCATTAACTTACATATTCTGCAACAAAAATCGTGATGATGATATTTTTCACGATTTACACAGTGCAGATACCCGCGAGACAACATCGGCCATTACTTCCTCGATTAGCTCTGTTTTAATTTTTTTGCCCTGATGCTCCTCCATGCAAATAGGCTTGCCTACGTGAATATGCATTCTCGAAAAAAGGCGATAATCGCCGCGGATTCCCGCGGGAACTATCTGCGCGCCGGATTTAAGCGCGAATAAAGCCACGCCACCCTTTGCGTTTTCAAATTCCTTCATGCGCGTCCCTTGGGAAAAAATTAATAAACCGTCTCCGCTTTTTAATACGCTCATCGCCGTGCGGAAAGCCGTCATATCCGCAGCTTTTCTGTCTACCGGGAATGCGCCGAGTGCACGCAGAAGGCTCCCGAAGGGGCGGAATTTAAACAGCTCCTTTTTTGCCATAAAGCGAGGCTGACGCTTCATGAATACCGCCAGAACTATCGGGTCCAGCAAGGACAAATGATTCGCGCACAGCAAAAATGCTCCTGTTTTAGGGATGTTTTCCATGCCCGTCACTTTGAACCGAAATAAAATTTTCACCAAAATCCACGCGATTACCTTTGCGACCTTGTAAAGCATTTCAGAATGCCTCCTTTAGTTTTATGATGTTCACGATTTTTTCCACCACCTCGTCAGGGCGCATGTCGCCCGTGTCGATATAGATGGCGTCGGGCGTACGGATTAACGGGCTGTTGGCACGGTTTTTGTCACGCTCGTCTCGGATTATGGTTTCTTGGCGGACTTTTTCGAATTCGGCGGGGAGACCCTTGGCTTCTAAGTCCAGCACGCGGCGGCGGGTTCGGATATCCGTGGACGCATCCAGGTAAATTTTCACCTGCGCCCAGGGCAGCACCTGTGAGCCGATGTCGCGGCCATCCATTACCACGCGGCCGGTTGCGGCCAGTTGCTTCTGCTGGGACACCAGCTTATCCCGCACGGCTTGATGAGCAGCCACTACCGATGCGCCCTCAGAAATGACTTGCGTCCGGATGTCCGTTGTGATGTCGCGGCGTTTGTCGCCGTCCCGTAAGTAAACCCGTTGCAGGCCGCCCATTAACCGCAGATGAATTTCTATGTCTGTCAGAGCACTCCCGACCGCCAATCCGTCGTGCAGATTTATACCGCGTTCCAAGCAAAACAAGGCCACGGCGCGGTACATCGCACCCGTGTCGATGTAGGTCATACCCAGATTCTCCGCCACTATTCGTGCCGTCGTACTTTTTCCCACGCCTACCGGGCCGTCTATAGCCACAGCAAAGCCTGTTTTAATCATGTGAACTGCCTCCTTTGAGTGAATTCGGCGGCTTTTTTGCCGGCCAACCAGCCTGTGGAAAAGGCGATTTGCAGATTATAACCTCCGGTCATGGCGTCCACATCTAAAACCTCCCCCGCGAAAAAAAGCCCGGGGGTTTTTTTCGACATCATTGTGGAGGGATTCACCTCTCGTACGTCGATGCCGCCCTTTGTGATTACGGCCTCTTTGTAGCCCGTTGTGCCCGTGGGGGTGAGCGGAAGGTTTTTTAGTAAAGCGACCAAAGCGTGGCGTTCCTCCTTGGTGACAGTGTTGACCTTTTTCTCTGGAGGGATTTTTGAGAGGGAAATAATCGTGTGAATCAGGCGTTTGGGCAGAAGGTCGTCCAGCGCGTTGGCGAAGTTTTTATTCTTGCTTTCGGAAAAGTCACGCAGAACACGCTTGTCCAACTGCTCCGGAGATAAAGCCGGTTTCAAATCAATTGCGAGCATAATGCCATCGAATTTGCCTCCGGCCTCGTGACGCATATTTGGCTCGCCTGTGCATTCAGTCGGCGTCAAAAACGCGCTGGCACGTAGGATTATCGGCCCGGTGACTCCGGTGCGGGTGAACATCATCTCCCCTGTTTCTTCATATATAATGTCATCGGCGGAGCTTTTTGCCGTTTTTATCGTGGCACGGACGTTTCGCAGGGACAGTCCCTCAAGATCGGCGACCCATGGCTCTGCGGTGACGAGGGGAACGAGAGACGGTGAGACGGGAGTGACAGTATGGCCGAGGGCTTTCGCAAAAGCGTAGCCATCCCCTGTAGAGCCCGTTGCCGGATAGGACAGTCCGCCCGTCGCGATGATTACGGCGTCGGCTTGGAAGAATGCATCGCCCGTATGCACAACAAAGCCCTCTTGTCTATCTCCGGTTTCGCGTGCATGTGGTTCGACTGTACATTCCGTCGGCGATAAAATTTCGCGGACGGGGTGGTTTAGTTTTATTTTTACGCCGCCGGCGCGCATGAATGATTGCAGGGCTTTTGTGATGTCGCTTGACTTGTCGCTTACGGGGAAAACACGCCCGCCGCGCTCGGTTTTTAAGGGGACGTTTCGGGCTTCGAAGAATTCCATTAAAGCAGGCACGTCCATCGCCCGCAGCGCGCTGTTTAGAAAACGCGGATTGGAAAGCACATGGACCATCAGGCCGGGGATGTCCGTATTGTTGGTCAGGTTGCAGCGGCCTTTTCCCGTGATATGAAGCTTTCGGCCGGGCTTGTCGTTTTTTTCCAGCAGAATTACGTCCGCACCCAAGGACGCCGCCGCGCCCGCCGCCATCATTCCCGCCGCGCCCGCGCCGATTACTACAATGCGTCGCATTCGTTGTTTACCGCATCGTTGCAGGGCAGGCCGGTTTTCAGCGAACGATTGCCGATTTTTTGGGCCAAGTTTTCCGCCGACAAGCTTGAATATACATATTTATATAAAAGCTCCACCAATTCTATACCCTCCTCCACGGCGGCGTTATAACGCTCCAAAAAACTGTCCGTGAAGCTGTCGTTTTGCCAAGGGGGAATCCACGGGGATTTTTGCGTGTTCAAATAATCCCTTTCATCAGCCATATCCGGCATGTGTACCATGCTGGAAAAAATCGGTTCCCGTACTGTAAGGTTTTCTACCAGCTCCATCCAGCGTTTGCGCCTGCCCTTGCTTGACTGTAAAAGCCGCGTAAGATGAACCATGTGCCTCATCGCCCGATGGACGACCTTGGGCGGCACGTCGCGTTTGTATATCTCGCGCACGGCTTGGCTTAACGCCGACGCCGCGATGGCCATTTGCCGCGAATCGGCGTTTATAAGCTCCCACTGCTTGAGCATGGCGGGCTTTTGCCCGCTTACCAGATTTAACATGGCCACATCTATGGCCGTTTCGAATTTTCGATGGTCGGCACTATTCCTTAGCCCGGTGGAAGCGGAATTATGGGTCATGGCATACACATACGGATGTGTATGGGCGTCCAAGGCATAATGCATCAAAAATCCCGACGTGTAAGAAAAAATCGTATCCCTTTCAATCTCACGTCCGGATTCTCTGGCCTGCCTGGCCATCTCTACCAGAAACAAGCCCAAATTCGAGACATGCATTTGACTGCCCACCCCCCGCGAACGCTTTCGCAGCTGTCCGGGGAAGTAGTAAAAGAAGATATCCGGCCCCTGAGTGCCCAAATTATACAGCCGCTCTCCCGCGAGAAGCGGCTTTTGAACCTGCGGGTCAAGGCCCTGTAGCAAAGCCTTCCCCGCGATATAGTGTGTCAGAAATCCTGGCATAATTACGCTTCCTTTTTTACATCGAATTAGTAGCTTCAAAAATTTCAACGGCATATTTGCCGGGGTCTTCTCTATCAACATACACCTTCGCGCTCAACCCGGAATAAACCGGCGAATCCCACAGAAACAAATGGCTTTTGGCGTAGCGTTCTCGGCCGTATTCGTCGAGAAATCGACATTCCACATAGGTGCTGGAAAAAGGGCCGACGCGAACAAACGCGGGGGCGGGCCGTCTTTGGCTGACTAAATTTATTATCTTGGCGTCGTGGGGGATTCCGCTTTCCTTGAGGCGTCTGAGCCGCTGGGTTCTGCGGATATCGTAGAGCGAAAAAATGCCGCTTGCCGCGCCCATAATCAGTGCCACGAGAAGCCACAACGGCGAATCCGGGGCCACAACAGCGATTATCACCGCCACGAAAGCAAATCCCAAAAATACCGCGCCGGCCATGTATGTCGAACTCTTTAGCCGCATTTTACACCCCCAACGTCATATCCCCAAATTTAATCCATTGTTTTTTGTGCATATATTCCGAAATTACAAGACATATCACGGCAGGAAGGATAAAGTGAACCAGCGCGATTTGCAAAAATACCGCGGGGGTCGCGCCCATGGCCGTTATCGTTCCGAATTGCCCCACCAGCCCGGAGGTGCCCATGCCCGCACCGGTTGGAATGTTCTCCATGCGGAACACCGCCGCCGACAGTGAGCCCACAATCGCGCTGGCTATAATCGGCGGAATCCAGATGCGCGGATTTTTCATTATATTCGGAAGCTGTAGCATAGATGTGCCAAACCCCTGGGATAATAGGCCGTTTAATTTGTTTTCGCGGTACGAGCTCACCGCGAAGCCAATCATATTCGCGGCGCAGCCGGCCACCGCCGCGCCCATCAGAGCGGGCAGCAAATTCGTCGCCCACAAGCATTGCCACGGCCATTCCGGAAATCAGCGTAACCGCCGGTGTAACGATAATATCAACCTTGGTTTCCTTCGAAACCAGCTTGCCCAGCTCCACTCCGATTAACGCCGCCACGAATGCCCCTGCCACATTGTTTGGCCCGCCAACGTAGGCCCCGGCGAAGCCCACCGCTGCCGCCCGATTCCCGATAGAATCAAGCCCATTATCAACGACGCAAACAAGCCCAGCGTCATCGTGCCCATGGCCTCCACGCCATATCGGCGGAATGAAATTATAATGTCTTTCTTTGTTAAAAATGCTTTCAAATTCTCACACCTTTTTTAATTTGGGTATCCCGCTTTCGCATGGAACATTGACTTGGCATTTTCCGCAGCCATATCTGGGATTGCTTTTCTCGCGAACTTTATCCAGAAAATCGGAACAAGGCAAATGCTCCTTTCCAGCTGGGGAAATCGCTTGAACGGGGCAGTGCGGTATACACGCGCCGCACATTGTGCAGTATTCATAAATGTCTTTATAGGGCCTAGTATCCTTTGGCAAGTCCAATTTGGTTAAGATACTGCCAAATCTTCCGCACATGCCTTTTTCGGTAATCAGTCCTTTGGAAAGACCAAAGGTTCCCAGCCCGCAGGCAAAGGCTATATGACGCTCCGACCAATTTGATGTGAATTTTGTATCCGCTCCGCTCAGGTTGTACCGCGCATCAAGTGCGGGGACAAGGCTTTCGTAACCAGCTTCCGACAAAAGCTGTTGTATATAAGAGGAAATGTCCAGTAAAAGCTTATGCCCTTCAAATCTTCCATGCAACCATTCATCGGCCGGCCAAAGATAATCCCTCCCGTTTGCCGATTTGATTCTCTCTGTGTATGGCAGAAAAAAAGATATAACTGTTTTAGAATCCGGCAGCCATTCTAAAGGTGTTAAAAAATGGCCGCCAATAACATCGGGTGATTTGTATTCTTCATACAGAGCGTCGGCGGCGTGGCCAAAGGCAAATACGGGGGTATCGTATATTTTTATTCCGGAGTAATCCTCCATAAACTGCTCTGCGTTTTTTGCTATTTCATCTCTGGTCATTTGGCGTACCCCCTATTTAAAAATCCTCAACAGCATCCTCAACAACCGCAGTAGAGTATGTCGTTGCCATTCGCTGACCCACAGACCTATTAATAATCGTTTCGATTGTTTCGTTCATGTTTTTTAGCACTATCAATCTTGTAAACTTGAAGAACCCCAAGATTGTCAATAATTTGCCTATAAATTCGTCGGCAAAAGAGGAGCTTATTATTGAAATGTTAGAAAAATCAACACAAATCAAGCTGCTTGCGTTGACCTCTTCAATAAGGTTGATAATGTTATTTCTTACTCGCTCCCCTGCTATCCTAGTTCCGAAGCCGGAGGTTTGCTCTGACAGCTTAAAAACAATATCACCCTCGGCATTCTCCAAATTCTCCAAATGTATATTTAATGGCTTATACCCTCCCAAAGCCTCAGAAATTGAAATAGGTGTGTTATAGTTAAGAACAAATTCGATGGATGTGGAAGGCTCACTAAAATTGATAACAGGAAGCCTTTCATGCTTACTTTGTTTTGCGTTTGGCAAGATAAGCAATGACGCCCCATGGGAAGTAATTCTTAGATTGCCACGATTTATGTTGATAATACTGCTTAGCCCCCAAAGACCGTTGCCTTGTCCTATGCTTCTGTCTCGGGTTTTTCCCTCTTGAATAGCTATAGAAATTGCGTCAATGGGCGTTCGGGGATGAAACTCGCTGTTTCTTAAGGAATTATATATCCCCTGCCCATAATCAAAAATATTAAATGACACTATTTTGCTTCTATTTCTTATGACTCCCATGATAAACCCTTCATCACATAATGAATGCTGAAGAACATTATCCATTGTTTCATTCAAACTCCACGTTAAGCCATCTAAAACTCCTAATTTAAAAACATCCGTATTTCTAAGCTCTGTCAGATATACGTCAATAAGCAATGTGATTTCTTCAATATTCGAAAACCGCCATATTTTATTCAAGGGGAAAGCCAGTGAATCCTTATGCTCGGAAACCCTATATGGATTTTCCAAAAATGTTCTTTTCAAAAAATGATTGTCTGGGTAAATATAATTGAAGGTTATTCCCTTTTTTAGATTATAGTATTGAGCTATACCAGCAATGGGCGTACAAACACTTGGGTATACACTTCTGATATTATTTAAATCCAGTGTTATTGCAGTATATCCCATTTTAAGCGCGTTGTTTGCCTTTCTAAGAAATTCAGATACCGCTCTTGGATGGTTCCAGTCATTTTCAAAAACGATATAATTGCTACTGTTCTTTATAGATTCACTCATTTAAGACACTCCTCGCGTACCCATAGGGATTTTTGCTGTGCCAGTTCCATGCGGTGGAGATTATCGTTTCCAGGCTGTTGTATTTTGGCTGCCAGTTTAGTTTCGTCATGGCCTTTTCGCTTCCGGCGATTAGTACCGCCGGGTCACCGGGCCGGCGGTTCGCTACTTCTTTTGGAATGGTACGTCCTATTACCTTTTCAAAGGTCTCTATTACTTCCTTTACGGAAAATCCCTTACCGTTGCCCAGATTATATGTGTGGCTTTGGTTTTGTTGCCGTAGCTTACCGAGGGCCAGGTCATGGGCCTCGACTAAATCCATCACGTGAATATAGTCCCGTATGCAGGTTCCGTCGGGGGTAAGATAGTCGTCGCCGTAAATTGTTACTTTTTCCCTCTTGTTCAGAGCGGCTTGGGCTATTATGGGGATTAAATGGCTTTCCGGGGAATGGTCCTCGCCGATATTGCCGCTTGGATGGGCCCCGGCTACGTTGAAGTATCTCAGCACGGAATATTTCAGTCCGTGGCAGCTGTCGCACCATTTTAAAATGTCTTCTACCATCAGCTTGCTTGCCCCATAGGGGTTTTCCGGGCGGGTGGCTGCGGTTTCGGGTATGGGGATTACCTCCTGCTTGCCGTATACTGCCGCAGTAGACGAGAAGACAATTTTATTTACGTCGTGCTTTAACATGGTTTCCAGCAACGCTATTGTTCCGCCTACATTGTTTCCAAAGTATTTCAGGGGGGCTGTCATACTTTCCCCCACCAGCGAAAACGCCGCAAAGTCTATTACGGCCTCTATTGGATTCTCAGAAAAAACTTTCCCCAAAAAGTCTGAATCGCACAGGTCTCCTACATATAGCTTCGTATCCTTTATGGATTCCCTATGCCCCATTACAAGACTGTCAACCACCACAACTTCCTTGCCGCGCTCTTGTAGATACGCCGTCATATGGCTTCCGATATACCCCGCGCCACCACATACAAGTATCATGCCAAAACCTCCCCATAAATTTTTCTTAGGTATTGTCATAGAAATTTGCTGGTGTATAATATACGCCAGTAAAAGGTATTTGCATAGGGGCAAAAGGAGGTTCTAATGCAATCTAAGATAAAGAACGAGCTTGGTACAATCACCATTGGAAACGAGGTAATTGCGCGAATCGCGGGGTTATCGGCGATGGAATGCTACGGTGTGGTGGGTATGGCGGCAAAAAGCATCCGCGACGGGCTGGTGCATCTGTTAAAAATCGAAAGCCTGTCTAAGGGTGTGCGCGTTGAAACGCTGGAGAACGGCGATTTGCTTATAGACCTGCGGATTATCGTAGAATACGGAACGAATCTGGCAGCAATAGCGGACACCTTGCAAAGCAATGTGCGCTACGCGGTGGAGACTGGTGTAGGAATGCGCGTCCGCGAAGTGAATATATATATTGAAGGTGTACGAACGGAATAGGAGGCACGGACGTGGGTCTGATAAGCATAGACGGAAGAATTTTAATGAAAATGATAGTGGGCGGCGCGAACGAGGTGACGAGGAACACGGCGGAGCTAAACGCACTGAATGTGTTTCCTGTGCCGGACGGCGACACGGGCACAAACATGGCCCATACCGTTCAGGCGGCGGCAAAGGAAGCCTTGAAGCAAAACTCTCCCAACATCGCGGACGTGGCAAAGGCCGCCAGCAACGGGGCCCTGCGCGGGGCGCGTGGGAATTCCGGGGTAATACTTTCCCAGCTTTTCCGGGGATTCGCCAAGGGGCTGGAAGGAAAAGCCGTGGCCAATTCCGAGGACTTGGCAAATGCTTTGTCCAAATCATCAGAAATGGCGTACAAGGCGGTCATGAAACCCAAAGAGGGCACAATGCTGACCATCGGCCGGGCGGCGGCGGAAGCGGCCTTTGAAATCGCTTTCGACGAGGAAGATGTGGCTGAATGCCTGAAATTTGTAATCGCCCGGTCGGACCAGATGCTGGCGAAAACACCGAACATGCTACCCGTGCTCAAGCAGGCGGGCGTAGTGGACTCAGGCGGAATGGGGGTCGTGATGTTTTTAAAAGGCGCACTGAAAGCCCTGGCCGAAAAAGGCGAAATCGAGCTTCTCGAACAAGCCCCAAGCTCCGCAGGGGGCGCGGTGGCAGGCTCGATGAACCCGACGGATATCCAGTTTGCCTATTGTACTGAGTTTTTGGTAGAGCTGAGTCCTCCGGGAAGCCGCAGTCTGGGGCATTCCCAAGACGCCGAAGAGGCTCTGCGCTCCTATTTGCCAAGCATCGGAGACTCCGTTGTGGTAATCGAGGACGAGGATCTTGTTAAAGTCCACGTCCACACAAACAATCCCGGCAAGGCATTGGAAAAGGCATTAAAATTCGGGCAATTGCTTAATATCAAAATAGACAATATGCGGGAACAACACACGGAGCTTATAGACTTTTCCGCCAGCAGTAGCCTTGAGCCGCCTAAGCCTGTCGGTTTGGTTGCCGTGGCCGCAGGGCAGGGTATGGTCGAGTTGTTTAAGGGTTTAGGCGCGGACTATGTAATTGAGGGTGGACAAAGTATGAACCCCAGCGCGGAGGATATTTCCCGGGCCATAGAGCGCGTAAACGCGGAAAATGTCATCGTTTTGCCCAATAACAAAAATATAATTTTAACAGCGGAGCAAGCCGCAAAGCTGGCCAAAAACAAAAACGTCCACGTAGTCCCCACGCGGTCAATTCCCCAAGGCGTGGCCTGCGTTGTCACAAACTCCGACACCATCAGCTTAGAGGACAACCTCGCCGGCATGGCCGAAGCCATGGAGACCGTTTACTCTGGCCAAATCACACAGGCCGTCCGCAATACCGTTCTTGACGGCCGCGAAATAAAAGAGGGCGATTTCCTGTGCCTTTACAACGGCGATATCGTGCTGGTGGAAAATGACCAGCAAAGCGCGGCGAAAGCCCTTTCCGACCACATGCTCAAGCAGGGCGGCGACATTGTAAGCATTTACCACGGCGAGGGCGCGACAGAAGAATCCGCCCAAGAATTGGCCGCTTATATTTATGAAAAATTCCCCTCCGCCGAGGTGGAGGTCTACGACGGCGGGCAGCCGCTATATAGCTATGTTTTGTCCGTGGAGTAAGATGACAAAAAAATGAACTGCAAAGTCAAACTTATTTGGAGCGATATAGTGGTTGACGCATGACACAAAGAAAAATTATGTATATCCTGGCTTTTTATTTTTCCAAATATGACACCGGTGCGGTGGAAAAGCTGGGATATTCGTCTTTTAAAAATGCACGCGAGATATTGGCTGAGATATTTGACTTTAATCCCAATTCCCTCAAAAATCGAAGGGACGATTTTGATGTGCTCACGGGAAGTCATCGCACGGGATGGGTAAGTCGTTCATCAACAAATATGATTCAGGAAACAAATGGCTGGCTACAATCTTTTTCCTTTGATGAATTAACCGCGCTTGTGCAGTCTTTTATAGAAAACGCGGAAGGTCAAAACGTTACGGACTCATTTTTAAGGGAGATTGATACCGAGCTTTCTGAGGACGAAATCGAGCAAATTATTAATTTCGAAGACCCGACGGCGGATTTGCTTATATCGCCCGGGAATGTTTCGCGCAGAGTGTATCGGCGTTCAATTATTGAGCAATTGAAAAAGCTATATCACTATAAATGCCAAATTTGTGGTCATTCCTTCGAAGAAATTTATTGCGCGAAATATGCCGAAGCGCACCATATAGATTTTTTCACGGATACATATAACAACAACGCAAACAATATTGTTATTCTTTGCCCTAATCATCATAGGATTATCCACAAATTAAAGCCTGCTTTTGACAAAAATACTTTAACCTGGGCCTATCCGAACGGATTTAAAGAATCCTTGCGGTACAATATGCACTTGTTATAGGACGTGATATTATTGAATAAACGGATTTTAACCATCGTGATTGCGTTGGCTTGTGTGATTGCGTCTTTCCCCGACGAAGCCCGAGCCGCCGATAATTTCCGGGAATTTGTGACGGAGTTTGAATTTCTGGAATGGGGCGTAACGGTTTTGGAATATCACAACGGCACGCTTTGGGCGACGCGGCTAGGACGTGAGAATGACTACGACCCGCAGGCGCGACGCTGGCGCACGGGGGAGCTTCTGGCCTCGGTTGACCGGGGCGAAAGCTGGCTTCTTGTGTATGAATTCCCAAGCCCTGTGAACGCGATATATATTGACGAAACCGGCAATATTTTTGTAACCACCACGGAAGACCGCTGGGCGGCGGAGGGAACGGGATTGCTTTACAAATCCGGTGATGGCGGCGCGACTTTCCGGATGGTGCTGGAGGTAATCTCCGGGGTGCCCCTGCGATGGAATATCGCCTCGCAAAACGGCACGATGTTTGTGTCGGAATACGGGTTTAAGGGCGTAGGGGACAACGCCCGGCGCATCTACCGCTCGCTGGATTTTGGCGAGACTTGGGGGATTATCTTTCAACCTCCCCCAAAGTACAATTATCATATGCATACTACAATCATTACCGAGGACGGCACGGTGTATCAGTCGGTGGGCGACGGCGAGCACGCCAAAATCATCCGCTCTGCCGACAACGGTTATAATTGGGAAACCGTGGCCTATGGCTTTCAGCCCACAAGCGCGGTTGTTTTTGATACGCATATCTTATGGGGCTTGGACGGCGGCCCGTGGTATGGCGTAGCGCGTTACTGCCGGCAGTCCGGCATGATTACAAACTCGCTGGATGTTGCGCCGAGATTTTCCAGCTCCAATTATGATATGGCTTTTGCCCACGGAATCGTTTATGCCATGTTCCTCTCCTATGGCGGCTACGACCATCCCGCCGCAATTTTTTTTAGCGCGGACAAGGGCGATACTTGGAATCTGCTGGGATATATCACTGGCGCGCCGGAATTTGGAATAGGCTTGATTCACCTTGTTACGGATGATAAATTCGGCTACATCGACATCGGTACGCCTATTTATCGCGGCGATGAATTCGAATTCTTCAGGGGCACATTACGCTTCGAATTATTAAGGTGCAGCAATGGAGATAACTAAATTATCCGGCGTGGGCGTAAAACGCGCCGAAGCATTGGCGGCCGCGGGAATAAATACCGTGGCCGATTTATTAAATCATTTCCCCCGGGACTACGACGACCGTAGCAATGTAAAAACCATCGCCGAACTGACCCCCGACGCGGTAAACACCTTGCGCGGAGTGGTGGCCTACGAGCCGGAGAACGCCAGCCTGCGGCTCATTATTACAAAAGCCGTGGTAAAAGACCATACTGGAACGCTGGAGCTTGTATGGTTTAACCAGCCATATCTGAAAAAATATTTCAAAAAGGGTGGCGAATACATTTTTACGGGGAAGGTCCGCGCGTTAAGTTATGGCGGCGCAGACGCGGGCCCCCGTCTTCAAATGCAATCCCCTGATTACGAGCCGTCCGGCAACGGTGTGGAGCTTTCCGGCGGGCGGATAGTCCCCATATACACCCCACCCAAGCAATTTTCGCAAAAAACCTTCCGAGCTTTGATTCATCAAGCGTTGCAATTGGCGGGCACCGGCACATTTTCGGGTGAAACGTCCGCGTTTTTTGAGTTCATTCCATCCGGTATCCGTGAAAAATTCAGCCTTTGCGGACGCGAAATAGCTGTTCGAAATATCCATTTCCCGGGATGCATGGGCGAGCAGTTCCGCGCAAGCGGAACGACCAGCCCGGGAGATGATGCCCTGTTTCTGGCGGCGCGCCGGCGGCTGGTATTCGAAGAGCTTTTTTTTATGCAGCTGACCCTCGCAAGCATGAAAACCGCAGTCGCTGCCCGGCCGGGACTCCTTTTGGCCAATACGGATTACATGCCCTTTCTGCAAAGTCTGCCCTTCGCGCCCACGAAGGCTCAAATCCGTGTTTTAGGCGAAATCGTCGCGGACATCTCCGGTGGAAATCAAATGAACCGCCTGATTCAAGGTGATGTGGGCTCGGGGAAAACCGCAGTTGCTATGGCTGCTTCCTATCTCGCCGTAAAAAACGGCTATCAGTCCGCGATGATGGCTCCCACAGATGTTTTGGCAAACCAGCTCTACGCCGGGTTTAAAAAAATTTTCACCCCCCTCGGCTTTGAGCCCGTCTTGCTGACAGGCTCGCTTTCTGCCAAAACCCGCCGCGACACCTTGACCAAAATCACTGACGGCCGCGCCCCTATAATAATTGGCACCCACGCCCTAATCCAAGCCGGTGTGAATTACAATAACCTCGGCCTATGCATTACCGACGAACAGCACCGCTTCGGCGTGAACCAACGTCTCAGCTTGACGCGGAAGGGCAACACGCCCCATACCTTGGTAATGACCGCAACCCCCATACCGCGCACTCTCGGCCTGATTCTCTACGGCGACTTGGACATTTCCGTAATCGACGAGCTTCCGCCCGACCGCCAAGAAATCAAAACATATTGCGTGGACTCTCGCTACCGGGAGCGCGTACATGGATTCATCCGCAAGGAAACGGAGCAGGGCCAGCAGGTATATATAATTTGTCCCGCAATCTCGGCGGCCGTTTCCGATGGCATGAACACAGGCGACATGCACGAAGAGACACATACTCAATCCGGCTCTAAAGCAGAGATGCAAAACGTGTTGAACTACACACAAGAATTGTCCGCCGCGCTGCCGGGAATTCGCATTGCTTTTCTGCACGGCCGGATGAAGCCCGCCGAAAAAGAGCAGATAATGGGGTCATTCAAATCCGGAGAAATTCAGGTGCTCGTTTCGACAACGGTGATAGAAGTGGGTGTTCACGTAGAAAACGCGACGCTGATGGTTATAGAAAACGCCGAACGCTTTGGGCTGTCCCAGCTGCATCAGCTACGGGGGCGGGTAGGACGCAGCGGCTTGCAATCCTACTGTGTGATGCTCTCGGACATAAAAAACGAACAAACCCAAGCCCGAATGAAAGCTATGGCACAAACAACCGACGGGTTTAAGCTGGCGGAGCTGGACTTGGAACAGCGCGGCTCGGGGGATTTCTTCGGGACGCGCCAGCATGGCCTGCCGGCCTTTACAATAGCGAATCTCTACCGTGACATGGAAATTTTAAAGGAAGCCCAAGAAGCCGTGCTGAAACTGCACGAATTTTCCCTAACCAGCGAGGAGTCCGACGCAATCCGACGGCGGACGGAGGAGGTTTCGGCAAACATTTTCCAGATGCGTGAGATTGGAGTGAGCTTATGACAAAACAAACAAAGCGAACATAGCGGAATATTGTAGGACACGTGAGTCTAATTTGGGGTGTGCGGCGGTTGGGTGTGGCACTCAGATGTGGTTGCTTCACTCTAGCTACGCCTTCACGCGGTTGGTACATCGGCGAAAATCGGCATTCGCCTAACGGC
>WQSB01000061.1 GCA_009788085.1 Defluviitaleaceae bacterium | reverse complement strand
AGCGGGGAATATTCGCGCTAACGCTTGTCGTGGGATGATTGCACCGTCTCGGGTGATGCCTGTGTTGGTCTCGCAAGCGAGCCCAACGATGTCATCAGCCCTCGTTTGGTGCACTAATCTCCCGACTTCGCTAGGCGCGCTCACTATTTCCCGCTTCTGCCAACCCTAATTTATAGTTCGGTCACTGCACTAGTGTTTATACAACCCTACTGTACAGGCTGAATTCCCCCTAGGCTTTTCCTGTATACAAGTGGTGTCATTCCTGTAATCTTGGCAAAGCGTTGTGTGAAATGGCTCTGTGAGGAAAATTGGTAGTAGTTTGCTATTTCCGAGATGGGGTTATTGGTGTGGCACAACAAAAATTTTGCGTCTTCTATGCGTTTGCTCATGATGTAATCCGAAATACAAACGCCTGTTTCCTTGCGAAAGATTGAGCTTAGATAGTTGGGGTTGTGTCCGGAAATTGAAGCAAGCACAGCCAGGTTAAGCTCATCATTGAGGTTGCCATTGATGTATGTAATTACATCACGCACGGGCTTGGAAAAACGCGCCGTGTTGTGATTTTTAACAACGGCCACAAATTCGGCAAGCTGTTCGTGTTCAAGGTTTTCGAGGTTTTCAAGATTTAATTCTTCGTCAGACTCTTCTATTATAAGAATGAGCTCGTCACTTTTGGTAAATGCTATTTCAGGTGGTACGCCGCCTGCTATCGCTGCCCTTGCAAGAAAGGTACAGTTACATATAAGAGAGTTTTTTAACGAGCGTACGGGATTATCTGCAAGCGTGGAGCGCGTAAAGGTGTTAATACGCTTCATAGCAGCCAGTGCATGTTCCATTTCTCCATTAGCAACAAAGCGTGTTAATTCAAGCTCCAGGAAGTAAGGAGGATGCGTTGCCATGATATTATCCGATGCAACAGGCGAAAATTCACTTCCGATACTATTCATCAGCAATGCCTCCTATTCACAAATATGTGAAAATTATAACATATTATCTAAAGCAAGTGATATATCTTCACAAAGTATTTTGTGATAATGCTTTCAAATATAGGCATATCGACAGTGGGGCAATAAAGGAGCAGCCGTATGAAGCTTACAATAACGGAATTTGACCCAACTGATTTGGTGCTGCAAGAAACATTGTTCCACACAGCCAATGGCTACCTAGGCGTAAGAGGAAGTTTCGAGGAAAACGTACCCGAAAATGTGCAAACAATCCGCGGGTGCTATATTAACGGATTTTACGATACCATTCCACTGCACTATCCAGAGCGGCTATGCGGTTTCCCCGAAGAAGCACAACGATTGGTAAACCTGCCTGATATACAAACTATGCGATTATATCTGAATAATGAAGAATTTTCCATGTCTAAAGGGGAGGTTCTGCAATATAAACGCGAGCTTGATACCGATAAGGGCATAACCACCCGTGAAATCCGTTGGAAAAGCCCCAACGGCCATACTATTGATATTGCAATTACGCGCATGGCCAGCTTCACATATCCACAGCTTTTTCTGACGACATACTCTGTTGCAAGTGTGGACTTTGAAGGCAAAATTGAACTTGCAAGCGAAATAAATTGCGGTGTTTCAAATTTTACAGACTCCAATGACCCCCGCGTTGCTTCCGAACGAATACAGCATATTTTTCCCAAGAGCGCGGAAGTCTTGGGCGGCAATGTGATTGTAGAATGCCAAACCGGTGCTTCAAATTTACAGCTTATTATATGCCAGCATCATAAAGCTATTATATCAAAGGGCGGGTTTAATCCCGTTACCTGTGAAAGTGGGCCCGTAGAAAATGGTGCAGTAACACGAATAAAAACCGACTTAGTGCCCGGCGAGCTTTTGCTGGTGGAAAAATACACCACCATGAGCGATTCTCGCAGGCAAAAGCACCCCCGCTCCTATGCATTGCAGCGTCTTAATGATTGCATTAACAAAGGTGCAAGCGCGTTGTTTGAACAACAAGCGGATTTTATGGAAGATTTCCGGCACAATTCAAAAATTGATATTAATGGTTGCCCCGAATTACAGGATGGTTTGGAATTTAATATGTACCAGCTACTGCAAAGCACCGGACGCGATTGCATAACAAGTGTTGCATCAAAGGGTATTTCCGGTGAAGGGTATGAAGGGCATTACTTTTGGGATACTGAAATTTATATATTCCCTTTCTTCTTATATACACAGCCCGAAACGGCAAAAAGCCTTTTGCAATTCCGTTACAACACGCTGGAAGGTGCGAGAAAGCACGCCGGAATAATGGGGCATGGAAAAGGCGCGCTGTACCCGTGGCGCACGATTTCAGGCAGTGAATGCTCGTCGTATTTTCCGGCGGGCTCGGCGCAATACCATCTTACGGGGGATGTTGCCCACGCATTTATGCAATATTATTACGCTACGGACGACTTGGATTATATGGCGGAAAGCGGCCTAGAAGTATTGCTGGAAACAGCGCGTCTGTGGATAGACACAGGCAATTTCGGGGATGACGGGAAATTCCATATCCACAGTGTTACCGGCCCGGACGAATACACATGCTGTGTAAGCGATAACTATTATACAAACCGCACCGCGCAACATAATCTCTTCGGCGCGGCAGAAGTTTACAAGAGGCTAAAAGCATCGGAGCAGCACAAACAGGCATTTGCCAAGCTGCTGGATAAAATCAAATTTAGCGAAATTGAACTTGAATCATTCACCCGGGCGGCTGAAAACATGTTCTTGCCCTATAGTGAAGAATTGGGTATTAACGCGCAGGACAGCAGTTTTCTTGAAAAACCTATATGGGATATCGCAAGCACCCCCAAGGATAAATTCCCGCTATTGCTGCACTATCACCCACTGTACCTGTACCGCTTCCAAGTGTGCAAGCAAGCGGATACCGTGCTGGCCCATTTTCTTTTTGAGGATGGCGTTCCCGAAAACGTTTTGCGCAACAGCTATCTATATTACGACAAGATTACTACCCATGATTCGTCCCTTTCAGGCTGTGTGTTTGGCATTATGGCGTCGCGGCTTGGGCTTAGCGAAAAAGCTTATGCATATTTCGCCGATACCGTGGGCGGGGATTTGAACAATAAACACGGAAATACAAAAGACGGGCTTCATATCGCCAATTTAGGCGGCTCGTGGCTGGCGGTGGTTTGCGGTTTTGCAGGGCTTAGGCTTGGTAAGGATGGTTTGCGCTTCCGGCTGACTTTGCCCGATGAATGGGAAAGCTATTCCTTCCGATTAAGATACCGCAACAGCTTGATAAAAGTTACCGTAGGCAGGCAGTACAGCAATTTTGAACTTTTAAGCGGCGAACCCATTACCGTTTTTGTAGACGGGGTTGAACGACATGTTTTTGTATGAGGCACCCATTTGGCTTATATTAACGCCCTTTGTGCTTATATGCGCCGCCGCATATTTTTGCGCGTGGCGGTATCACAATACCAACGATTTTAAAAAAAGCATAAAGCTGTACGCGCCTTTGGGTGTTGTCTGCGCATTGGTGTTTTGGATGCTGGGGCTTCCTTTATTAATAGGAATATTTATGGTTCTTGCAGGTTTGGCTATGCTGATGTTTTTCTCCAACAGGTTTTTCTATAGCGACTCATAAGACTTCTTGCGCAAAGGACGTGTGAACATGAGAGCAGTTGATTGGTTATTGCACGAAGATGAGTTTAATCCTTCGGCACTTGGAAAATGCGAAGCTGTAATGTGCCTTGGCAACGGATATCTTGGGCTTCGTTCGGCAACAGAGGAGCGATATATTGGCGAACGGCGCGGGCTGTTTGTGGCCGGTACATTCAACCGGTTCCATGAAAGCGAAGTTTGCGAGCTTCCGAACGCCGCTGATTTCTTGGAAATGGATATTTTCTTGAATGATGAGAAATTTAATTTGCAAAGCGGAACTGTAAAAAGCTATAGTCGCACATTAAATTTATCCACGGGGGAGCTTTGCCGCAAAGTTGAATGGGTTTCCCCAATCGGGCGAGGTTATACATTGGACTTCTTCCGTGTGGTATCACTTTGCGATTTGCACACGATTGCGCAAAAAGTATGCATTACCCCCTTGGACGGGAATGCGGAGCTTAGCCTTTCCACCGGAATAAACGGGCAAATCACAAACTCTGGAAGCCAGCATTTTTCGGAGGGCGCAAAGCGTTTATACGAAAAGAAATATATGCAACTGGTGCAAACCACAGTTGAAAGTAATATAGATTTTGTGATTACCACCCATTGCAATTTTTACGGCGGCGAAGCGGAAAGTCATATTCATATGGACAGGCGCAAAATTTTTTCCGTTTACACTGCGGCTATTAATAAAGGCGAATGCCTCACAATCGAAAAAATCACGACGGTTCACACATCCCGGGACAAGGCCTGTGAAAATCTCGGAACAGAAGCATTGCAAGCCCATGGCCTTGCCAATTTAAAAAAGCAATCCGTAGGATATGACAAACTACTGGTAGACAGCGCGGCGGCGTGGAAAGCTATCCTTTGGGACAATGTACCCGTTACGGTGGAATCCGAAAATCCGCGGGATGCAACAGCTTTGCGCTTTGCCCAGTATCATTTGCAAATTATGGCCCCCGCCCACGACCCGCGCATGAACATTGGTGCTAAAGGGCTTTCAGGAGAGGGTTATAAGGGGCATACCTTCTGGGATACGGAAGTATTTGCCCTGCCATATTATATTTTTACACAGCCCAAAACCGCCAGAAGTTTGGAGGAATACCGCTACAATTCCCTGCCGGGCGCAAGAGAAAAAGCAAATTTGGGCGGCTTCAAAGGGGCACAGTTCCCATGGGAATCCGCATGGCTGGACGACGGGGAAGTTACACCCTTATGGGGCGCGGCGGATATTGTCACGGGCTTGCCCATTCCCATTCTTACGGGCCAAATCGAAATTCACATCACCTGTGATGTATGCTACGGCATTTGGCAGTATTACATGGCCACCGGTGACGAGGATTTCATGGAGAAGTATGGCTATGAAGTTATTTTCGAGACAGCCACATTTTGGGAATCACGCTTGGAAGAGGGCGATGACGGCTTACTTCATATTAATCATGTAATAGGCCCGGACGAGTACAAGGACGGAATAGATGACGATGCATTTACCAACTACTTCGCCCGTTGGAATTTATATTTGGCAATGGAATACTACGATAAGCTTAGCGGCACAGCATTGCTTGAAAAATTAAAAGAGCGTCTGACCTTGGACAGAAGCGGCTGGCAATCCAAAGCAGAGCACGTGTATGTTCCCGCCCCCCGTGAAGATGGCGTAATCCCGCAGAACAGCACTTTCCTTATCCTGAAGGATATTGATTTAAGCAAGTACAAAGCTCAAAAGCAAGTGGGCAGTATTTATAAGGATTACAATCACGACCAAATTGGGCAAATGCAAGTGTGCAAACAGGCAGATGTGCTTCTCTTGCTGTTGCTGATGGAGGCCGCATTCACACCGGAAGTAAAACGCGCAAACTGGAATTACTACGAGCCGCGCACCTTGCATGATTCTTCGTTATCATTATCAACGCACTGCATACTCGCCGGTGACATGGGGGACTATGCAGAAGCTTACTCCCTGTTTGAACGGGCTTGCAATATTGACATGGGGCCGAATCTGAACAGCTCCAATGACGGAATACATGCGGGTTCAATAGGCGGGATATGGCAATGTGCTGTACTTGGCTTCGGTGGCTTGCGCTTGGTGGGAGACAAAATCCGCATCGAGCCGAAACTGCCCGAGTCTTGGCGCAGGCTGGAATTTTACGCTTTCCTGAAAGGGCAAAAGGTCAGGATTGAAATCACTAAGGATAAAATTAATCTTGAAAACACAACCCGCACGGGAGAGGTAAAGCTTGAAATAAACGGTATTGAGCATGTTCTTACGGACATGTTGAATATAGACAACTACTCACAACCAATTTGAAGGGAGATTTAAAAAATGAAGAAATTTTTAGTTGCAACACTGCTTTTGGCAGTATCGTTAGTTGTTTTTGCCGCTTGCGGTAATAATGACCCAGCTGATGCCGCAGACGACGGCGACAGAGTTTTAACATTGGGAATTTGGGCGGGTAACGACGCAGAATGGGCATCCATTGAGCGTGTGCGCCAGGATTTTGAAGCCCAAACAGGCATCACCATTGAATGGCGTTTGTACACGGATTTGAACACCCAAATTATTGCAGACCTTGCCGCAGGCACAGCACCTGACGCATTTTATGTGGACAGCGGCTTGGCAGAGCAGTTTGTTTACATGGGCGTTCTCGCGCCCCTTGACCGCGCTACTTTCAACACAGCCGCGTTCTATCAAAACGTACTTGACACCTTTACGTTCAACAATGTTGTTTACGCTATTCCCAAAGACCAATCTTCGTTGGCAAGGTACGTAAACGTAGGCATTTTGAATGAAATCGGCTGGAGCATCAATGACATTCCAAGTGATTTGGAAAGTTATTTGGAATTCCTTCCCCGCTTGCAAGCCGCCTTGGATGCACATTTCGGAGTTGGGCAAGTATTTGCGGCAACCGGCATGTATGAGCCTGCACGCTCCTTGCATCTTCTCAACCGTAATGTCAGCCCGTTTAATGCTGACGGAACCGCCAATTTTGCACATGCCGATGTTGTGCGTCATGTACAATTTATCGAATCCATGTTTGCAACAGGCGCGATGCGCACCCCTCAAATGATGGGCGCGGGCTGGAATGGCGAAGCTTTTGGGCTTGGTTTAGCGGTTATCATGGAAGAAGGCAACTGGGTTTACAGCTTTATCAATAACTATTTCCCGGAAGTAGAATTTGAAATTATCGACATGCCAACATACATGGGGCAACGCTCCAGCATGATTTTCACAGTGGGCTGGGGTATCAATGCCGATTCACCCAACCAAGACCTTGCCACACAGTGGATTCAATACAAAACAGGCGTGGAAGGTATGTACAATTGGAGCATGGCGGCAGGCCCGCTGCCAACCCGTATGGACGTGGCCGATGCTATGGCCCCCAGCCTTAGCCCCGGGTTAAATGTTCACATCAATCAAATTCCTGTTGCTACCCCTTGGGTAATGGGACGCTTCCAACCCTTCCTTAACGATGCTTTCATGAGCTATATGTCTGCCGCACTGGAAGGTAATATGACCGTTGCCCAGGCAATGGCAGCCGCACAAGAGCAAGCAAATATGCAAGTTGCTTTGGCAAGATAGTGTAATATTGCAGTATGTAAAAGTAAGGGGCTGTTGTGAGTTACGCAACAGCCCCTAGTGTCTCATCCGGCAAAAAAGCGAAGGGGCGCGCCAAGCTCTTGGGGCTGAGGAGTGGGAATGCTCATGCTAACGCTTGCCCTGCGATGATTGAGGTTGCTCGGGAAGTGCCTGTGCAGGTCTTGTGCCAAGCCCAGCGATGGCACTACCCCTCGCCAGCCTCACTAATCGCACGACTTCGCTAGACGCACTCGTCATTCCCACTCCTCAGCCCCAAGAGCTTGGCGCGCCCACTTCGCTTTTTGCCGGATGAGACACTAGTTTTAGAGATAGGGGTGTACTGTGTTAAACATAAAACGTAAAACGCGGGATACTCTCCAAGGGTATGCCTTTGTTGCGCCGGCAATTGCCACCACTATGGTGTTCCTGGGGATTGCATCAATTTTTGTTTTGTTTATGAGTTTCAACAGGGTTAATATAATTCAGCAATCCTATGAATGGGTGGGTTTTAATAATTATCGTTTGGCATGGGGTGACCCTATGCTGCGCCGCGCCATTCGTAATACTCTCACATTTTCGGCTGTGGTAGTGCCAACGCAAACATTTTTGGCCTTGGTGATTGCAAGTGTGCTTAACAGCAATATAAAGTTCAAAAAAACATTTCGCTCTATTGTGTTTTTGCCAACGCTTACTTCTTCTGCGGCTCTTACCATGATTTTTATGTTTATGTTCAGTATGCGCGGCCCTGTAAATAGCATGATGATTGCCATGGGTCTCTTGGAAATGGGCGAACCTATTAACTTCCTGCGCAGCTCCCAATGGTCTATGCGGGTCATTATGATTATGAATATCTGGAGTACAATTCCTATGTACATGACATTATATCTTGCCAGCTTGCAGGAGCTTCCCAAAAGCATGTATGAAGCCGCCAGCATCGACGGCGCAAACGAGTTTAAGAAATTTTTTTACATCACAATACCTTATCTGCGCCCGATAACTACATTTGTACTGCTTACGGGCGTCATCGGCACTTTGCAAATGTTTGACCAAGCATTTATATTCTCTGGCGGTGATGGCGGCCCTGCCAACTCCACACTCACAATCGCGTTGCTGGTTTACCGTTATGCCTTTGGGCCGGGCAGTGCCATGGGTTATGCTTCTACTATTGCGATACTCCTGATGGTGCTGATTTTGACCATTTCATTTATTGTCAACAAGCTAAATAAGGGCGACGAAAGGGTGTATTAAAGATGCCATCATTCAAAAAAATTAACCCGTGGAGAATATTCCTTTATCTTATACTGCTGATTTTTGCCGCAACAACGCTTTACCCCTTCCTGTGGATGGTTGCCGCCTCCTTTATGCCCCTTAGGGAAATAGTCGGCGGTGGTATGCGGCTTATAGTCCCGGATATGAGCTTGGATAATTACAGGCATATCTTTACCGTAACGCAGTTCCCCCGCTGGTTTTTGAACTCTTTTATAGTTGCCTTTGTGGGTACAATCCTAAACGTTCTGCTTAACACAATGGCGGGGTATTCGCTTTCGCGGCTGGAATATCCGGGCAGACAGGCGGTGTTCTACGCACTTCTTGCGTTAATAATGATACCGGGGCAGGTTTTGCTTGTGCCCAACTTCATGCTTCTTAATGAATTGGGAATGCTGGACAGCTATACCGCGCTTATTGTCCCCGCAATGGTTAATATCAGCCATATATTTCTAATGAGGCAATTTTTTATCAATTTCCCATCCGAATGCGAAGAAGCCGCGTATATTGACGGGCTGGGGCGGTTCGCCTGTTTCTTCCGTATATGTATGCCCCTTGCGCGTACCGCCATAGCCACCCAGGCAATATTCGTATTCATGGGCTTCTGGAACGAATTTACCCGCCCGATGCTGTATATCCGCAGCATGGATATGCTGACCTTGCCCGTCGGCCTGCAAATGTTCCAATCCCGCGATGCAGGGCAGATGTGGAATCAGATTATGGCGGCGGCCACCGTTTCAGTCGTGCCAATCGTAATAATTTACCTGATTTTTAATAAATACTTCCTAATCGGATTACGAATGGATGGGGATAAATAATGGATATTTACGGCTTTGAGCTAATCATATTCGACTTGGATGGTGTAATTGTTGACACTGCAAAATATCACTACTTGGCATGGAAAGAACTTGCTGACAAGCTGGGCTTTAGCCTTACCCTCGAACATAATGAACGGCTAAAAGGCATTTCGCGCACCCGCTCCCTTGAAATTATACTGGAAATAGGCGGCCTTGCGGACGCTTTTACCCCGGAGCAAAAAGAGGAGATGGCAACCGCAAAAAACACCCGCTACATGGAATACATCCATAATCTGAAAGAGGATGAGCTACTCCCCGGTACAAAGGAGTTTCTTACCGAGCTAAAATCGCGGGGCATTAAAACTGCCATTGGTTCAGCCAGTAAAAATGCTCTTCCGATTCTGGATAAGCTGGATGTAATTCATTTCTTTGATGTAATAATTGATGGCAATGCCACCGATAAAGCCAAGCCTCACCCGGAGGTATTCTTACTCGCCGCTGAAAAATTGGGGATTCCCCCCGAAAACTGCGCCGTATTTGAGGACGCACAGGCAGGCATTGAAGCCGCCCTAGCCGCCGGAATGACTGCTATTGCCGTTGGCTCACCTGAAAATCTAAAAGGCGCAAGTATGTATGTAGCCGGACTTGACCATTTTCAACGGGTTAGTTGGAATATGCCCTAAACCGCGTAAAAAATTTGGACATAAGCGCGGCGCATTCCTCCTCGCAGACACCGGGGAAAACCTGAGCGCGATGGTTGAACTTGGGCTCGTCCAATATGTTTAAAATTGACCCGGCACAACCGGATTTCGCGCTTTTCGCGCCGTATATCACAACCGGAATCCTCGCCTGAACAATCGCCCCGGCGCACATGGGGCAGGGCTCCACCGTAACGTATAGACGGCAGTTTTCCAGACGCCAGTCTCCCACGGCCTCACACGCCTGATTTATGGCCATAATTTCCGCGTGATACAGCACGTTTTTACGCGCCGCCCTTTCGTTGGCGGCGCGTCCTATTATTAAGTGCCCATCGTTTACGATTACGCATCCGATGGGCACTTCGTTGTTGTCAAAAGCCTTGCGGGCCTCCGCCAAAGCCTCAGACATAAAAAAAATATCATTCTTATAAATTGTATCCATGTCAGGCGGGAAGGTGGATGTCGTCTGCGGCAACATGGGTCCGGCAGCTTCCGGTTAGGGACGCGCCGTCGTCTATGATGAGGGTGGTGGTGGTTATATCGCCTCTCACATCTGCGGTGGATGCCAAATGAAGTACATTGCGGCAGCTAACATTACCGAAAACCCGTCCGGCAATGCGAGTTGAGCCGGCGGAAATATTGCCGTCTACCCGGCCGGTGTCACTTAGATTAAGAACGCCGTCGATGTCGATATTGCCAATAACGGTGCCGTCTATGCGCATGGATTCGAAATCGGCGCAGGTGAAACGGGCAGCGTGAATGGTAAAACCATGGCCGATAACGGTTCCGGTGGGTCTGGTAAATTCGTCTTGAGTTTTGGTGCGAGGCATTTTAAAATGCTCCTTTTTATGATGAATAGTGTTCCAACAAAAAGGGAACGGGATTGCGGGCGACGCCGTTTACATGAACCTCGTAATGCAAATGCGGGCCGGTGCTGCGTCCCGTGCTGCCTACATAGGCGATGATATCGCCCCGGGCTACCTCTTGGCCAACGGAAACGCTGTTGCGGGTATTGTGGGCGTAAAGTGTGGATATGCCGCTTCCATGGTCAATTATTACGGTGTTGCCGTATCCGTTTCTCCAGCCGGCGAAAGTTACCGTTCCGCCACCGGCGGCACGAATAGGTGTGCCTGTGCGGGCCGGGATATCAACGCCGTCGTGATGCTCGCTGCCGCTACCGCCCATAGGATTTCTGCGCCAGCCAAAGCCCGAGGATATTGACCCTCGAATCGGCCACAGCGTCGGATAATTGCTCAAATAAGGCTCCATCAGTAGCCTGTGGTTTTCAATATCGTCCAAAAGCTTGCGTTGCAGGTTCAGCTCATCCTTAAGCAAAATAAGCCTGTCAAGCAACTCGTCCTCGCAAAGACGGACATTCGAAGAGACGCCGCCAAAGCCCATAAGCCCTATGGCCGGCGCGACGTCAGGCGAAGCCTGCCTATCCAAATCCGACAAGCTGCGCAATTCTCGCTGTGAAGCCTCAAGCTGGCGCATCAGGCCGGCAATCGGCGGAATAATACTCCTCGCGCCAAGATTATCCATAAGCTCCTGACGCTCGTCGTCCAAGCCGCGAATTTGACGCTCCAGCTCGTCGATATGGTCCCAAATGTCCTCCAGCGCGTATTGGTGCCGCCGCGCCTGGCGGTCCATTTCCCTTTGTGCGCGAATCTGCTCTTCGCTGAATTGCTCGTACATCTGAGCCGTCGCGTCAATTAAATCGCTTTGCATCTGCTCGGAAATCTGCTGAAATTCGTAAAACGCCTCCTGAGTTTCGCCCAGATACTCGCTGAGATTGCGAGCCATCCGTTCGAAGTGGAGGTTTCGCAGATGAAGCCCGGTAATTACCGCGCTAATCGCCAAAATGCTGATAATCACGCCATGTAATGCTGCCCGGGGCACTCGCAGGCTGCGCGTTTTGCCCGTGCTGTAGGACGGTACCAGCATAAGAGAGACATATTTTTTTTGTTTATGAGACTTCGTATTGATAAGTTCGCTGACTTTTTTAACGGTTGGGCGCGCGTGAGTCTCTTGCGTAGAACGCTTGAAAAACATGCAATTGCACATCCTTTTCCACAAAAACTAAAATTATCGTTAAAGTATAATACCATGTTATATGTGAATTATCAAGAAAAAATTACATTATCTTGAAATTGTGTTACGAATATGTTAATTGTCCACTCTCAAATTAAACTTGTGCTTTACAAAATTACCAATATATGGTATAACATTTTAAAAGGGGAGGGAACAAGAATATGACCAAACCAAATGTTGCGACAACAAAGGTAATGAGCTTCGAAGAAGATGATTTTGACTTATGCACGCATAAACAGGCGGCAGATGCGGCAGTCCGGGAAAAAACCAGGATTAAGCGCGTCCGCCGCCAAGTGGCAATAGGAAAGGTTGCGATGGCCATAGTGGCATTTTTGATATTTATGCTGCTGTTTTTGGCAGCGTCCGCTACGGGGCTTATAGTTCTTTAGGGCGCATAAAGCAGTACACAAAAGCCAATAGCATGTTTTGTCCGCTATTGGCTTTTGCTTTTAATGCGGCACAAGCCGCTTTTTTATTTTTTGGGAAATATGTAAAATTATACAGCAACAGGTTTTGGGATGTGTTATAATATCTTAGAAAATATCCAAACTAGGATGTGGAAAATAGAAAGGAAAGTGAGAATGAAAAATGTAGTTCCTCGCAAGCGGGTTTTGGCCTTTGTATTGGCCATGGTCATGGTAGTTGCCATGTTCCCTGCCGCTGCTCTTGCCTCGGAGGGAGAGGCCGACCTCGTTGTAACCATTTTTGGCGTCGGAGATTTTCACGGGTTTATGACCAGTGAGCAGGGCGACTCCGACCCGGGCGCACCGCGTTTTGTTTCTTTTGTGGATGACCGCGTGGCGTACTATCGCGCTACAACCGGACATTCCCCCGTTGTTTTGCTGGCCGGAGACAACTACTTTGGCCAACATGTGTCAAACCTGTTTATGGGAGAGCCGGGCCTGAAGGTCTTGAACCGCATCGGTGCTCGTTATTCCACGGTGGGCAACCACGAATTCAGCTTTGGCAATCATTTGCTTACCGCCAGCTTTAACATTGCCGACCAAGCGGAAAGAGCCGCTTTCTTGGCCGCCAACGGAGTGGAAAACCCACTCTTTGATATCCTGGCACCCGACAATATTTTAAACGCTGTGCAACCCGGCGTTCCTTTCTTGGCCGCAGACCTTCGTTATGACGACGGCACAAGGCCGGCTTGGGTTCAGCCCTATGCCATCCTGGACGACTGGTATGCCGATTACGGCGTAAGAGTAGCGGTCATCGGGCTGACGGGTGACGCCATGTACGCAACGGTTGACCCCCATAACCGCGTGGGGCTTAACTTCCTGATGCCCGGCCACGCCTCTATGACCGAAGACGCAAGCTATGGCTGGCTTGAGGACATGATTAACGGTCTGCGCGCCGACGGTGTACAAGCCGTAGTGGCACTGACCCACACCGCCCACGGGCCCTCCAGCAATAACATGGTGGATACCTTGCTGGCTCGCGGAAACGCGCATTTTGACGCATGGATTTCCGCCCACAGCCATTCCTATGCCTCCGAAACCCGTGTTTATCCCCCGGGAGCAGAAGGCGCGGCTGTTCAGCGCAGAACGGAAATCATCGCCGGCGGCCATCACGGGCGCGGCATGGGTCAGATTCAGCTTCACTTTGCGGGAGGCGAGCTGGCCGATGTTACCACCTATATGTACGGCGCGGCAAACGGCAACATGGTTCGCGCCTTTGACCCCGACCCGGAGGTTCTGCAATGGGTATTCGGGCGCGGAGCCAATTGGACAAGGGTTGACGGAATGGGCGTTCCCGACCCCAACGGGCTGAATATAACCTTCGACGCTTCCCCCGCCGGAGACGACCGCGCGTTGTGGGGCTGGTATCAAACCCGCCTTGATTGGGCCGAAAACCTTGGCCCACGCGGTATGTATAGCAGAAATCAGCACACAAGAAACCAATATATGGTGTATTTGCTGTATGACTATATCATGCGCGCACATCCGGAGGATTTAACGGCCGCCGGAGCAAATGGCCTGATTGTAATGAATAACCAATCCGCATGGCGCGGCCAAGGGCCTCACCGCCTGCAATGGCGTCCCACGGATTCCATTCTCGTAACGGATATCCATGATATTTTGCCCTTTGAAAACACTTTGCCGCTGTTCGAGATGCGCGGCAGAAACGTAATTGAGCTTCTGAATATGTACGCGCCTTCGCCTCACATGAATCCGCCGGGCGGCCCTGCCGGTGCGGCTCGTGACCCCGTAACTGGTCAGCCCAACTGGGGCACTATGCAAGGCCAAACCATAGCCGGAGCGTATTTGCTTGATGGTGTATGGCATATTTCGGCCACGCAGCGGCCCATCACCGAAAACGGAATTTATATTTTCGGCGCGTCAAACCATATGTTCGGCGGCCATGTGGGCACCCGCACCGCCGGAAACCCCGACGCCATGATTGAAACCGCCGGTGGTCAAAACATGCCTCTTCCGGGCAATTCCTTCGGTAACGCCCTCGGATTTGAAGTAATCAACTTCACAGGCGGCCAGCTTGGACTCAACGGCAACCGCTATTATTCCGGTCCGCGTTTTGCAATGCGCGACCCTAATACCGGAACGCACCTTACAATTCAAGCCGCTCAAGCCGCCCAAGTCGAATACAGGGCACAGCAAGCTGCACCCATCGCCGCATGGATTAACGTAAATTCTGCCGGTGGCGGTACGGCCGTCATGGATGTCTGGGGTTTTGAGGCCAGACCCGGCGAACCCGGCAACCATTCCTACTGGGGAGCCCCCGCCTTGTTGACCAACAACATAGGAGCGCAAGGCTCTTGGACCGGCGAGCAAAACACCCGTGACCTTGTGCTTCGCGGTGCGGTGGTTCGCGCAACCGCAACACCCGCCCCCGGCCAATATTTCCATGGCTGGTTTGATGGAGGCACACGTGTTTCCAGAAACGAAGTTTTCATTTTCCAAGCCGCAGAGGATATCGCCCTTGAAGCACACTTCGCAGATTATCCCCTGCCGCCGGGCATCGGAACAGGTACGGTTGTAAACTGCCACTACCTGTATGTACGTGCCGCAGGCTCCATTAATGCCCGCGCAATCAACCACTTGCGCGCAGGTGATGTCGTAACCGTATACGAAAGAGGCGGCGCAGGCAATGCCTGGTATCGCATTTCTTTCGGAGATATCACCGGCTGGGTATTTGGCAGATATCTTGAAGTTCGCTGACATCAAAAAGAAAACACCTTATTATGAAACCCAGAAAAACCGCGATTTTCGCGGTTTTTTTGATGCGAAAATTTATCTTGACACCATCCCTCACTCCATACTATAATAACTCTCGTTGAAATTACGCTCTTGGCCCGTTGGTCAAATGGTTAAGACACGGCCCTTTCACGGCTGAGATAGGGGTTCGATCCCCCTACGGGTCATTATGCGTGTTTGCATCTATTGTAAACACGCTTTTTACATTTGCACGGCGCCATGGCCAAGTGGTAAGGCAGAGGTCTGCAAAACCTTTATCCCCGGTTCAAATCCGGGTGGTGCCTGGAAAGAAAAACCCCGACAATCTTAGCGATTGCGGGGTTTTTAATTTGCATCATAATTGATTAAAATAGATTAAATTACGTAGTCAAAATAGATGTCAAGTAGTCAAAAAATAGTCAATTTCCACATCGAAAAAGACCGCTGTGCAAATACTTGTAGCGATTAATTCATTTATAGACGCTACCTATTTTTTATTCAGGCCGGATGTTTTGGCGAGTCTATCAAGCAACTTATCAATATCCGACGTCTGCCACTCACCCTTACCATCCAGCAAGTCGCGAACCATATCCATGTCAATTCCAAGCTCATCTGCGATTTCAGCATCCGTGAAATAATCTTGTATCATTTGGTTGTGAGCTTCTTGGATGAAAAAAGCCACCAGTAAAGGGCGGCTCGTAGGATAGACATTTTATGGTGCTTTGTGTATTATAGCGATACCCTCATGTGCTACACTGTTAAATATCCACATTAAGACAGTCCATCGCCTTTGCTATGCAACTATGCGTGATATGCATAGAAATACATCCTTTGCGCACACTACCACTACATTTTAATGAAAGGATGCATACCCATGAACCCAAATCCAAATGAAAGTCATAGCCACAAAAATGCCAAGAACAAGGCTACACCAGTAGCGCAGCCTACCACGGAAAAAAATATACCCAAAGACCCTCCGGGCGTTCATATGCCGTCAGAAAGAGAGATGTCGCCACCCCAATTTGGCTAATATAGCAGTTTTGCCAACGGTACGGAAAATTAGCTATGCATTGTAAACGGCTCACTCACCGCTGTTGCTACGCAACACGCTCGTTCGTTCGCCACAATG
>WQSB01000060.1 GCA_009788085.1 Defluviitaleaceae bacterium | reverse complement strand
GGCGAGCTCTGTTCGAGCCGCAGCGAGTTAGCGAGCCCGGGGTTCCAAGGGGCATCCCCTTGGCGTGTCTTTTGGTTACTTTTCTGCACGAGCAGAAAAGTGACCCGCCGGAGGCCGTTCTCCGCCGGAGGCCAAACCTCAATTAGCATTACTTAAAGAAGCAATGCCGCTTGCGATATAGAAGTATAAGCGTTAGCAATTGCCTGACTCCATGCAGATTTTGTCAAAGTAGCCTTCTTCAATCATGTCTGCGGCAATCGACGCTATCTGCGGGTCAAACTGTGTACCCGAATATTTTTTCAGCTCTGCCTGAATGACTTCCCTAGAGAGCGCCTTGCGATAGGAGCGGTCGGTGGACATAGCATCATAAGCGTCGGCAACGGATATGATGCGCGCTTGCAATGAGATATCCTCGCCGGCAGTGCCTTTTTGATATCCTTTACCATCCCAGCGTTCATGATGCTCGGCCGCACCCGCAGTTAGGTTTGGAATGGCGGTGATGCCTTTTAGGATTTCGTAGCCTATACCCGTGTGCGCTTTCATAGCTTCATATTCTTCATCGGTCAGCTTGCCTGGTTTGTTGATAATATCATTTGATACGCCTATTTTGCCAACATCATGCAGTAGTCCTGTGTAGTACAGGTTTTCGATATATTCCTTGTCCAGCCCCATGCGTCGGGCAATTTCTGCCGAATATGTCGCCACCCGCACCGAATGGCCGCTGGTGTAGGCGTCTTTGGCGTCTATCGCATTTGCAATAGCTGTCAGCGATTGCGTGATGATATTGCGGTATTCTTGCTGCCTTGCGAGATAGCGGCGCGTTCTTATGCGGATAATAGCGCAAGTGACAGCAACCACCAACAGCAAACCCAAGATAACGACAGCAACCCACACGACGGTATGCTCAAAAAACGCCAGCTCCTTGAACATTTGGATTTCGATTACGTTGCCGACATTGCCCAGCGAATCCTCTGTCCACACCCGCAAGGTGTACTCTCCACCACGCAAATTGGTATATGATATGCTCATGTTGTCGCCCCGCGTGAGGGTAAGCGTCTCTGCATCCTGCCCGACCAGCATAAAACGTAGCACTGCATCATCGTCCATAAAGCCGAACGAGAGCAGCGACAGCTCTGCCGTTAAGCGGTAAGCGTCTATGGGAATAGTTATCTGCTGCCCTAAGTTCGTCTGCCGAACGCCGTCGATATAAATTTCGGCCACCCCCGCGTGTGGGATGAATGTCGCAAGTTGGGCTTCCATGTTGAATATCTTGACGCCCCGGTCTGTGTTGAAGAACAAGCGCCCATCGGGAGTTATTAAGTTCCACGCATTAGCGTTGACAAGCGCTGTAAGACCCAGGCTTCTGTTGATTGCGGTGTACTCAAAGGGGGTGTACGGGTCAAGCAGCGCCGCGGCATTGGTGCGTATGATAGCCCCCGAGTGCATAAGCAGCAAGTCGTCGCCATATTGCATGATGTCGAGAAATGTGTGCGGCGGCACTTTGTCAATGACATGCACCTGCCCATCTGCGTCAATAAACGACAGCCCGGGCGAAGCCGCCACCCACACACCGCCAAGGTTTGCATCGTACAGCAGTCGCAGCACAACGCCGCCTGTCAGGCCGTCCTCTTCACCGATCCGGGTGTATCCTTGCCTATTAATGGCGTAGATGCCGTTGCCGTCCGTGCCTATAAAAAGCGTGCCATCGGTTGTGTATGCCGTGGACAGCACCATTATATCCGGAGTTCGGATAACGCTTGCCGTGCCAAAAACATCACTCACGGAAGCGACATTGCCTTCCATGATGAAGTTTACGCCCACCGCCGTGCCGACCACAATCACGCCATCGGATATTTCCGCCACAAACCGTGTGCGGTCTGTGGCCAGGCCGTCTTCGGGTGTCCAATTTTTGTGCTCACCGGTAGCGGGGTTAAAGCGCACAACGCCCCAATTTTCGTGCGTTGCTAACCAGATATACCCGCCCGAACAAGCCAAAATCCCGCGTATGCGGGTCTCGAAAAGCTCCGAAAACTCCGTATGTACAGGCTGCCAGTTCGAGTCGAAAATTTGAAGCCCCGCATCGGTGCCGATGAACGTCAAGTCTTGCCACGCCACCACCGCATTGGTAGGTCCGCTGTCTGCGCCTATTAGACCATCCACCCGGGTGAGCGCACTGGGCGAGAGCTTGGCAACACCGCCCCTAGTGGCCGTGAACCAAAAGCCGCTTTGATAATCCTCCCACATATCTCTGTAAAAACCTGCGCCGTTGGGGTTACCCATGTCATGAAAAACTTCGTCCGCATCCAGAAAGCCGATGCCATTCGATGCTAAAAGCCAGATGAAGCCATTGGAGCATTCAAAAACAGCTTCAATGTTGCCAAGCGGCGTTTCTATCACATCTGAGCGGCGCAGACTTGCGCTATCGCGCAAAACATGTACGCTGCCGACATTCGTGCCTGCTAAAATACGGCCATCCGACGCAACGCTAACCGCCCTTGCGTTGCTGCCCTGCATGTTGTGCCGCAGTGTGCCTCCATCCGCAGTGAGTATGTACAGCTCGCCGCTGCCAAGCACCGCAAAGACATTGCCCTGCGCGTCAACGGTAAGCGAGGTGACAAACTGGCGTACCTGTGTGCCCAGCGCGACAGGTGCAATCGTGCGCTCGGCATCGATATAAAACAGCCCCTCGGTTGTGCCGCCCCACACTCTACCCTGCGCATCGCTTGTTATGTCGCGCACGGTGTTGGACGGCAGCCCCGCCGTCCTGTCATAAACCGTGAACACCCCGCTCTCAAAAGCCACGATTCCCCTATCGTTGGTGCCAATCCACAGCACACCGTTTTCGCACTCGTACAGCGCACGGATATTGGAGCTGCCAAATCCTTCGGGTGAGAGGGCGTCCCAAGTGGTGAACCGCGCCCCGTCATACCGGTGTAGGCCGCTGTAGCCACCAAACCACATAAATCCATCGCGGGTTTGCAGCACGGCGTTGGCTTCGTCACTGGGGAAGTTGTTGTAGAGCGTGCTGTAAATTGTCACTACGTAGTTCGCCAGAAAGCTTTCGGAGCCGCCTTCGACACGCTGCGTTGCCAAGCTACGAACAGTCATCGGGTTCATTGCGACAAGCATTAGCGCAAACGCTAACACAATTAGCCTTTTGAGTTTAGGCGCCCTTTTTGCCATGACCAATCCTCCTATTTCAAATCAAACGATGTTTCCAATGAGCAGACTTCGCTCGAAGGTGTAGCCCTCTTTGGTCTTGTTGGGAATGGTGTAGCCGCTCCCTTCCAGCTTTTTTCGCAGATTGGAAATCTGAAACTGTATAGCCCCGGCGTTTTCAGCCATTTGCTGGTTCCATGCCGTTTCATAAAGCCGCTCAGCACTCACCGACTTGCCCTCGCTCTGCATGAGGGTCAGCAGTATTGCATACTCCTTCGGCTGTAGGTTCATGTCCTCGCCGCCAAGATATGCCCGCTGTGCCACAAGATTCAGCGTGATGGGGCCGGCTTCGAGCTTGTCCGCCGCTTGCGCCCTTGCCATGCGGCGCAGGAGAACTTCAATTCTGGCTTTTAGAATGGCGAAAGTATATGGCTTGGGCATATAGTCATCACAGCCGCTTGTAAGCCCGGTCACTATGTCTTGCTCCGCCGTGTTGTCCGTCAGGGCAATCACAGGGATGGCGGAAAATTCTGCTTTGCCCGCACGCAGTTCACATAAAAAATCAAGCCCATTGCCGTCCGGCAGATGAATGTCAAGCACGATTAGCGATGGAATTTCCTCTGCTACGGCTTTCCTTGCTTCGGCAAGGGTCATTGCCGTTTCCACCCGGTAACCGTTATCCTCCAAAAGCGGCTTGTTGAACATCTGCACCTGTATGTTGTCCTCAATGCACAAGATTAAATGGCTCATTCGCTTTGCCCTCCGTATACAGGTATTGTAAAGGTTACGGCTGTGCCGCTTCCTTTCTCGGACTCTATGCCAATCGTGCCGCCATGCGCTTCTATGATTGTTTTGCAGATGGAAAGCCCGAAGCCCTTGCTGCCTTTGCCAGATATGCCGCGCTCAAAAACTTTGGGGAGAAGTCCGGAGGGTATACCCTCGCCTGTATCGCGCATCCGCACCGTGACATACCCCTCGTCTGCTGTGGCGGTGATTACAATTTTACCGTCTTGCCCGTGGCCTATAGCGTTTGTGGCGTTGTTTATAAGGTTAATGGGAACGCGCACCATCTGCTCCGCTTCAACATACACATGGGGGAGGCTCGGGGCGGCGTCAATATGCAGGGCGATATTCTTTTGTTTGAGCAGCAGCCGTGATGTTTCGGCGCAATTTTTGAGCATTGCCGCAAGGTCGGTTTTCTTGCGGTTAATATTGCCGCTCATGGTGGCAAGCTCAACCATGCCGTTTACCATATGCCCAAGCCGCATAGCTTCGTGCTGGACAGCGGTAAGGGCATTTTTTGCATCAGGTTCCCTTTCGGGGTTGCTTATGCAGCCTGCGACAAAATCCGTACCCAGCGAAATGACTTGCAGGGGGTTGCGGATTTCGTGTTTGATGTCCTGTAAAAATTCTGTTTTCATATGCGACAGGCTTTCAAGCGCGGCGTTTTCATCTGCAAGGCGGTTAAATTCCATTTTGGACAGCACAGACACATTTTTAGTAACAAAAATTCCTAGCACAAGGGCAAGGACTATCACGGTAATAATCATGATAAACAGCACATTAAACAGCATCCTGTTTACTTCATTAGCATGGGCGGCCTGCCGCACCCTTGCATACGCAAGATAATCAAGGGCCTCCATGATAAAATCGGTGGGAACCACCAAATCGTCCATCATCAAAATCATCTGCACAGGCGGGGCATGCACCCTTGCACTGGCGATAATTTGCTGCATACTCGGTTGGTATGCGGCAAAGATGGACATGATGTCGTCGTAGAGCTCTATTATGCTTGGGTCGTTTATGGTTTGCCTGTATGACTCCATATTTTCAAGAAAACCGCGCTCTTGACCTATCAGGTCGGCTTCGATTAGGGCAAGCGCATAAGTATCACCGCTGGCAAGCACAATATCCCTAAGCTGTACCCGCAGGCGTTGGAAATACTCCCGCGCCATACCCAAATCGGCAAGCGGCTGGGATTGGCTTTCGTACATTTCCATACTGCCCCGGTTGATTTGCACCATGCCGACTACACCCGCCAAACCCACAAGGACAGTCAGGGCAATAACGATGAAAAAACTCATGGTTAGCTTGGTGGAAACTTTTTTGCCCTTCATCGCATATACACCCCCAAGCCCTCAACGCTGTTCCACATTTCGGACAAATAGGCATGCGCTTCACCAAAGGGGACAAAATATGTGGGCAAGCCCACGACATCAAATACTTGTTGCACAAATATGGGGTCGCTGACTATCTGCTCCACGGCATCACTAAGCCGTTGTAAAATAATTTCATCCACGCCGTGGGGGAATGCAAAGAAATAGGAGCGTCCCATAAAGCCGCTATATATTCCGATTTCGGCCATCGTGGGCACATCGGACAAAAGGGAGTTACGCTGTGCGGCGGCCACCCACAGGGGTATCATTTCCCCGCTTTCGATATAGGGCATGAACAGGGCTATATTGTTGTAACCCACCTGCGTATGCCCCGCCAGTATGGACGGCGCCATCATAGAGCCGCCGCCAACATGGACGGCATTGGTTTGAAAGTCCCCTGCAATTTCCGCGAGGCGCAGCAGTTTGAAGGAAAACCCTGTGATGGTAGTGGCTACATCACGGCTACCTGGGTTTGCGCGTATGTGAGAAAGAAACTCTTGTGCCGTGTTTATTCCCAAATCAGAACGGACGACCAAAATATTGGCGGTACAATGCATGGCGATTGCGGCTATGTCAAAATCGTGGTAGTTAAGTTCCGTCGTGCCGGTTAGCACGTTGGCAAACAGATTGCCGGTATGGTAAAAAAGCAAAGTGTAGCCGTCATTTGTAACACCGCGCACCATTTTCGCACCCTCGGTGCCGCTGCCGCCGTCCACGTTCATAACATAAACAGGCTGGCCAAGCACCTCCGCTAACTGCGGCGCAAACATTCGGGCGTACATGTCCGTGTCGCCGCCGGGTAAAAACGGTACAATGAGCGTAAGGGGGCGTGTCGGCCACTTACCTTCTTCGGGCATCACAGATGGTCTGTAGGGTGCGCCGGGCGCTAATGTTACTACTCGGTCGGAAAGGTCGGGCAGCACAGGGCGCTCACGAGTATGCTCCGGGGGTGGTTCTACGGCGCATGAGGTTTGCAGGGCGATGGCAAGCACTATTATAAGCAATATGGGCACGATTCTTTCTTTTTTCATTTTGGATTGCCCTCCTTTTTAATTGCTTGGTTGCAAGCTTGCCTGTTCATCTACATCATTTGAGCAGGTAAAATCCATACATCGTCAGTAAGCGGCAGTCGCTCCTTGGCAAGACATATGATCGCACCTGTTCCGACTTTCTTAGTTGGAATATTTCCTAACCGGCTGAAGGCATTAAGCATTGACCTTGTGGGGTCGCTCGTGGTTTTTATCTCTATGGGATGAAGATAATCCCCATCAGCTATAATCAAATCTACTTCGTTTTTGTCGGTATCACGGTAGTAATAAATAGGGGGCTTAACTATCCCATCATTGTAGTAGCTTTTTAGAATTTCAGCAAACACAAAACTTTCAAAGATATGTCCCCACATTGCACCACTTGTTAGTTGCTCTGGGGTATTCCACCCTAACAGCCAGCAGGCAAATCCCGTATCAAGGAAATAGAGCTTAGGAGCCTTTACCATTCTTTTGTTGAAATTATCAAAATAAGGCTCCAAAAGGTAGACTAGGCCGCTTGACTCCAGCACCGAAAGCCATGCCCCCACTGTTTTAGCATCTTTTCCACACATCTTCGCTAAGGTTGACTTATTAAGCATCTCTCCTGTCAGTGATGCAGTCGCTTTTACAAATTTGATAAATGCCGATTCGTCTTGAACATTTAGGGCATCCCTAATATCTCTCTCAATGTAAGTCTGAAAATAGGCGCTGTAGTAGTCCGACCAGTCATGAAGGTCACTTTCGGTTTCGTGCAGTTCGGGGAAAAATCCTTTATGAATTAAGGACACAAGCTTTGAATAATCGTAAGCTGAGCTCTCCTGCTCTCGCCTCTCCATGCGCTCTTTCACAGGAATAAATGGCTCGCGGTAGGAAGTTTCGGCAAGCTCCCGCACGGAGAGTCCCAGCATCTTAATAATGCCTGCCCGCCCCGCAAGGCTGTCGCTCACATTTTTCATTAGCTTAATGCTCTGTGATCCCGTAAGGTAGAACTGCCCCTTTACTTTATCTTCGTCAACAATATCCTTGATATAATCAAACAGTTCAACCGCCTTCTGTATCTCATCAACAATGACAGGGGGCTCATTAACATCAAAGAACAAAGAGGGATTTTCTTTTGCACTTTCTCGCACAAGCGGCCGATTCAAAGCTACATAGTTTATATTCTTATAGACTTCTTTAAGCATAGTGGATTTGCCAACTTGCCGGGACCCTGTCAGGACAATTACGGGTTTACGCTTTGAAAGCCGCCTGACGACCGGCTCTATGTGTCTATGATAATACATCGCGCATCTCTCCAACGAAAGTCCGGTTATTTTGGAACACAACTCCATTATACACGAGTTTTCGTTAGGGGTCAATACAAATGAAAACGCCGGTATCCTGACAGAGGTTTATGTTGGCTTTCCCGACGGCACGGGAGTTTTCGGCGGTGGCTTCATCCCTCCCGATTGGTGGATTTCTTATGAGCGGCCATGGTATGTGCTGGGCGCGCAGAACCCCGGCCGACCAATGGTAACCTCCCCATTTGTTGACGCCGGAACAGGGCAGTTAGCTATGGCAGCTGTCCACACCGTGAACACGAACAATGCCGACGCCGGAGTTGTGGCAATTGATATGCAACTCACCACCGTTGCAAACTTTATCGAGGAGGCTGATGTTGGCGACACAATGTCCTTGATGGTGACGCCCACCGGATATATACTCATGCATAGCAATCCGGAGCTTGCCCCTACAGATGACGGCGAGTTCCGCAATATCCAGAACGTGGACGGCGGCGGGCTGTCCGGCATGTGGGATAACGTAATGGGCGGAAGCCTTTCGTACCACGGTCGTGGCGGCGTATATCTCACAGCGCCGCTAATCACAGGCTGGTATGTCATCACATTCACTCCAACCAATATGCTGCGAGACAACCTGCCGCTTATCGCCTCGCTTGTGATCATTTTGTTGGTCGCCATATCCATTTTGTTTGCTTACACGAAGCGAATGATCACCAAGCCTCTGCGCGTATTCGATGAATATATGCGGGAAGCCGCAACGACTGGAAACATTGTGTTAAAGCCGGGTGAACTTGCCGTACTCGAGCAATACAAAGGCCGACGTGATGAAGTCGGAACGCTGTTCGGCTCATACGCAGAGTTGATTGACTATATGGACGATGTGCGCAGACGCTCGCTAAAGGCGCTACCGAACAAGCCTCCACAGTCCGGCAGCTGTCGGTTTCCATTCAAGAAATCACCGACAAGACAAAAGCCAACGCAGGGATGGCCGGAAAAGCCGCCGAGCTTGCAACGACCATCAAAAGCAACGCCGAAAAGGGCAGCGGGCAGATGGACAAAATGGTCATCGCCGAAACATCGTTTGCTTTGAAATAATGGATTCTCAAAAAATTATTCTTAGATTTTGCAAAGGATACGCAATTCACCCCTTGATAATGCTATAATATCGGCATACACATGTTATTGATTACCGTGCCAATTTGTAGGGGGCAACATGAAGAACGGCCCGATTCGCCTTCCCATAATAATTTTCTATGTGTTGGCAGTGTTCGCTGTATTTGCCGCTGTAATATTCCTGACGGATAGTGAAGCGGAATACATAAACAATGCCGAGGCACTTAGCCGTTTTGATTTTTCCGTGGGTTTGACTTTAATTTCACCCGACGCTTTTGACAGGCATCCCGAAGCACTTTATACACCAAATGATTTTTTGGAAGGGCGCGCATCTGCGCCAACTGATGCGTCTACCAGTGGGCGATATGCAACCTACCGCCTTGTGCTTAATTTGCAAGAGGGCGTACTTTACGGAATTACAGGACCGAGCGCCACCCATTCCATGACGCTTTGGGTGGACGGTGTTATGCTTGCTCAAGTGGGCGCTCCCGGCAATAGCTACGAAAACATGACGGCACAAACAAACTTTTTTACAGTTTATTTTGTAGCGGGGTACGAGCCTACGGAAATAATTATACAGCGTTCCGGGTTTGTGCTTGCACATGGCGGACGGTTAAATCCGCTGTACTTTGGCGAACAGCCCCTCATTACCTCATGGAATATCTTAGGGCACATTCGGATAAGCATACTTATTGGCGTTACGCTTATGTCGGTTCTGCTTTACCTTGGAATATATTTGTTTTTTAGAAATCAGAAGCGGTTTTTGTGGTTTTCCCTTGTGTGTGTGATGATTGCTTTGCGTACACTTGGGATTGATTTTAGGATTATCGCCACTTTGCTTCCGCAAATGACATGGCAGCTTGACTATCTGCTGGCGTACTTGGTTACATCGGTGTTTGCAGTTGCCATGATTTTATATATTGATGCGATGTTTAACAATGGCGCAAATAGGCTTTTCAAATATGTGGCTATTGGCTTCTTTGCCGTACATGGCGTTTTTATGGTATTTACTAGCCCTGCTGTGTATTCTCAATTCAACACACCATACAACATTTTGATGGTGCTTTTTATCAGCGGGATTTTGGCAAACAACATTTGGCAAACTGTAAGAAATAGAGCCAAGTGGCAGACCGAATATGTACTGGTAATAATGGGCTCGGTTGTCAACATTGTGCTTGGTGTTACAGAAGTAGCAATCCGCGCCGCCACTCCGGAGGTTGTGGCCAATTACACCCAAGCAGGAACCCTTGTTTTTATATTTATCAACACTATTGCACTCACAATTTACTTTCGCCGCAATGAAATGGAACTTGACGAAACAAAAAAACATGAGCAACAGCTTGCAAATGAAAACGCCACCCTTGAAAGTCTTAACCGCTTAAAAAATAATTATTTGGCAAACATGGCGCATGAAACAAAAACGCCGCTTACCCTTATATCCGTCGATATTCAACTAGCAGAGGCACTGTATGAGGGGGATGGCGAGGATGCAAAATTAATTTCGGAGGCACTTGGGCGTGCGCGGGAAGAAATTTTACGGGTGACACGCATTACAGAAAATAATTTGAAGCTGGCAAAAATGCAGTCGAGTTATGAAAAAATGACTGCGCTTGATTTTTCAGAAATTCTAAAAAGCGGTGCGGAAGTACGCCGAAGGCTTACAGAAAAAAATGGCAATGCACTTGTTGTAAGCGTACCCGACGATTTGCCAAAAGTCTACGGCAACGCCGATCAGTTGATTCAAGTGCTGTCAAATCTTATAGACAATTCCAACAGACACACAAAATATGGAAAAATCACTATAACGGCAGGTGTTCACGATGGGTTTGTGGTTGCAAAAGTTTTAGACAACGGCACCGGTATCCCTTATGAATTACTACCCAAAATTTTCGTAAGAGGTGTCAGCAACTCTGACAGTACAGGCATTGGCCTTCCAATAAGCAAGCAAATTGTCGAATCTCACGGCGGGACAATTTCTGTCCAAAGTGAAGAAGGCAAAGGATGCGCTGTGATAATCAATTTGCCGATTTATCCTGAAGAGGGGGAGACTGAAAATGTATAAGGTGCTTCTTGTGGAAGATGAACAGCGCATCTTGTTTGCGAACAAGATTATTTTAGAGCGCAAAGGCGGTTATGGCGTACAAACCGCCACGAATCTTGCCGAGGCAAGAAAATGTGTATCAGAGAACCCGCCGGATATTATAGTCCTTGATATTATGCTGCCCGACGGCAGCGGATTGGATTTTTTAGAAGAACTGCGGCGAGATAGCGGCATCCCCGTACTACTTCTTACCGCCCTTTCGGAGAGTGCCGACGAATTAAAAGGAATAGCGGCGGGGGGTGATGATTACATCACCAAGCCCTATAATAATGATGTTTTGCTTGGGCGCATAGAAATGGCCTTGCGCCGCGCATACTCAACGCCCGAATCTCTGAAAAATACGATTCCGGTTGCTCTTAAAGAAGAAAAGGCAGCTTGGCCGCCGCCGGTTAGCGAATTATTAGAAGAAATGGCTGAGAAATTAAAGCACCGCGAACGGCTATTAAATGCGATGAATCAATCCGCAGAAGTTCTATTGACGACCGATGAATCTAACAGCTTGAACGCGCTAATGAAAGGCATGGAAATTGTTGGGCGTTGTGTCGATGCTGACCGTGTTCAGATTTGGCGAAACGAAGTCATTGACGGCGAATTGCACTTTGTCATGCGTTATGAGTGGTTAAGCGAGGTAGGCAGACAGAAGGCAGAAGTCCCCATAGGCTTAAAATTCCCATACAGCAGTGTTCCCGGATGGCTTGAAATGTTTTTACAGGGCGAGAGTATAAATTCGCCTGTTTCAAAGTTGTCGACAAGGGATGCGTCGTTTTTGGGTGCTTACGAAATGTTGTCGATTGTTTGTTTGCCTTTGTTTTCAAACAAAGAATTTATTGGTTTCTTTAGTGTAGATGATTGCCGTCACGAAAAAACATACACAGATGATGAAATGAACATGTTCGCTTCTACCGGTTTGATGTTCACAACTGTATTCAATCAAAGTTTACAAAGAGATGCGGCATGCACAGACGCTCTTACAGGGGCTTACAACAGGCATTATTTGATGGGAACGGCAGACCAAGAGTTGCAAAACTGCCTAAACAAAAACATGGATTTTTCGCTGATAATGATTGATGTAGATCATTTCAAGTCTATCAACGACAGATTTGGCCATGTGATTGGTGATGAGGTGCTGAAAATATTTACCGAGCGAATACGCCATGTTATGAAAAAAGATACGCCTCTTTCCCGATACGGCGGCGAAGAATTTGTAGTTACGTTATCTGGGGTCAATCGTGAAAGCGCAGTAAATACAGCGTGGAGGATTCATAAAAATCTTGTATCATCGGCGTTTCAGGTTTCAGATTTTGAAATAAAAGTCACAGCTTCATTTGGTGTGGCATCGGCGACAACCGGACACACAACACTGTCCGAAATTATCAACACTGCAGATGCGGCTCTTTACCAAGCAAAAGAAGCAGGGCGGAATACTGTGGTTTCAAAAGAGGGAATTACAGGGGGTAAACATGGAAAGTAAGAAAAGAAAAACAATATTTTTAGTCGATGATAACATGACAAATCTCACTATCGGCAAACGCGCATTGTCCGGCGTCTATAATGTATTCACTTTGGATTCCGGCGCAGATATGCTTGAGATGTTAGAAAATTTACACCCTGATTTAATTTTATTGGATGTAAATATGCCGGAAATGGATGGGCATGAAGCAATAAAACGGCTCAAATCTGATGCAAAAACAGCAAACATCCCTGTTATTTTCCTGACTGCATTAAACGACGAAGAAATGGAACTAAAGGGGTTAAGTCTCGGGGCTATTGACTATATTGCAAAACCCTTTTCTGCGCCTTTGCTTTTAAAGCGGTTGGAGGTTCATCTTTTAGTTGAGGAACAGAAAAAAGAATTAGTCTCCCAAAAACGAGAGCTTCTTTTCCTTAATAATAACCTTGAGCAAATTGTAGATGAAAAAACCGAAACGGTTGTGGAGCTTAAAAACGCAATTCTTTCCACAATGGCAGAGCTTGTGGAATACAGGGACGAAATTACAGGCGGGCATATCATAAGAACACAGAGGTATATGAAGGTGCTTATGGATGCTATGCGGAGCGAAGGTGTGTACGTAGATGAAGTAAGCACCTTGGACGAAGAGCTTGTGCTGCAATCCTGCCAGCTACACGATGTCGGCAAGATTGCGGTAAAAGATGAAATACTCAACAAGCCCGACAAACTTACGCCGGAAGAATTTGATTCAATAAAAAGCCATACCATTTTTGGCGAAAAAGTAATCGAACGACTTAAAGAAAAAACAATGGACAGCGACTTTTTGGAGTATGCCAGGATATTCGCAATATCCCATCACGAAAAATGGGATGGCAGCGGCTATCCTCGCGGGCTTGCGGGGGAAGAAATCCCGCTCCTTGGCAGGATGATGGCGATAGGAGATGTTTACGACGCTCTTGTAGAACCTCGGCCTTACAAAGGCGCAGTTGCTCATGAAAAAGCCATGGAAATCATTCTGGAGGGCAAGGGTGGCCATTTTGATCCTGTTCTGGCAGATGTGTTTGAAAAAGTCGGTCATGTGTTTGAAAAAATATCCGTGGAAGTAAAGGGGTGACCGCTTATGTATTATGGCGAAATAGAATTTAAAACTTTTGTATAGGGGAAATTGTTGTGATTATAAAATTTGTCAACAGCTTGTCGGTTAAAACAAGAATCCTTATTGTGTTTATCATTGTAATGGCAGTCACTATAGTGGCTGTAGCAACAGTAAGAGCAGGCCAAATAAACGCACAAATGGATGTGCTGATAGAGGAGCGTTTGAAGGGCAATGCCAACATGACCTTTGGCATTTTTGAAACAGTAAGAAGCTCTACCCTTTGGATACTTGGTACTGCGGCAGACCATGCCCTGCAAGGTTTTTCTGAGGAAGAATATAATTTGGACCCGCAGCTTATGCGTTTGTACGGCAATATGAACCATGAGGTAAACAACATTAGTGTTTACGAAAATATAGCTGTATTTGACGCTTCTTTTAACATGGTTTCCGTAGCAAATCCAGACTCAGATTTGCCCGACATATTAATGTTTTACACATATTTAAGAGATGTGCCGGCAGAGCCGTGGGTTTCGCCGGTATTTGTGAGCGGTGAAAGCGGCAGGCTGCAGTTTATGTACGTACAATCTGTTGTGTATGACGGCGATGTGCTTGGGTGGGTCGCCGTAACAAGAAATAATATAATGCTGGAGCATTTTTTAAGGGATTTTATACAAGCATACGACAGTTTTATTAACATCGCAGACCGCTCCGGCGTAATTTTCTTTTCCAACAGGCCGGAGGCGTACATGGGCAGGCATGTTAGTGATTTGGGCGTGGTAGAAGCCTTTGGAGAAATCCCCATGAACACCGTATTTGAGCATAATTCTGCGTTAACAGGCATAGACAAAATCGCCTATGTTACTTATGACCCCCATTTGGACTGGACAATCGTGAGCTTTTTTGATGCCCACGCCGTGGAGGATACGGCGCAGATTATATTTACATCACTGCTACCTACGGTGACGGGGATGCTTTTTGCGGCGGGTTTGGTTGTAATTATTATTCATTACTCTCTAAAGCCCTTGCAGGCTTTGGCTGAAAGTGCAAAAGAAGTTTCAAAAGGAAATATGGCGGTTACCTTTAGAGTAAACAAAAATGATGAAATGAGCCAGGTAGGTAACGCTTTTATAGAGATTGTGCGGGTTTTAGATATTTTGCGTAGTAATTTTAAAAAAGCGGAAAACGCCATGGCTCGCGGAGAAACGGAATACAGTTTGTTGGACTCACGTTTAAACGGCATATATGACGATATGCTCACAAGCACAAGCAACATTGTGGGGCATATGAAGCAGGCAAAAATTGACGCAGAAAATGCGTCCAAGGCAAAAAGCGACTTCCTTTCCAAAATGAGCCACGAAATACGCACACCCATGAACGCAATTATTGGAATGGCGGAGCTTATTCTGCGGGAAAATCTTTCTGCCGCAGCAAGGGAGCAGGCTGTAACAATTAAACAATCCGGCGACCATCTTCTTTCCATCATCAATGATATTTTGGATTTGTCAAAAGTAGAAAGCGGAAAGCTGGAGCTTGTGGAATCCAATTATCTTTTCCACTCCACCATACAAGATGTAGTCAGCATCATAAAAATGCGTATGTCAAACCCCGATGTCCGTTTTGCCGCCTATATGCAAGCGGATATTCCATCTGCCCTTCATGGTGACGAAGTGCGAGTGCGGCAAGTGCTGTTAAATATCCTAACAAACGCTCTAAAATACACAAAATCAGGACATTTTTCTTTGGACATAACAGGAGAGAGAGAAAGCGAAGAAGTTTATGTCCTCACAATGAAAATTAAAGACACAGGTATAGGTATAAAACCGGAAGATATGACGATGCTTTTTAGCGATTTTGCACAATTTGACCTTGAGAAAAACCGTAATGTAGAAGGTACGGGGCTGGGTCTTTCCATAACCAATAGCCTCGTAAAACTTATGGGCGGCAATATCGAAGTTAAAAGCGTTTACGGTGAGGGCAGTGAGTTTATCATTACTTTACCGCAGAGATATACAGAAAGCAAAACCGAAACACCGCATTTTTCAGATAAAAATGTGCTTCTGTATTGCCGCACTTCGTTATGCGTGGATTATATTTCACGGGCATTTAATGATTTGGCAGTGACCTACACGATCGCAAATAATACTGCCGAACTAAGCAACCATCTTGCACAATCCGAGTGGGACTTTGTTTTTGCGGAAGCTGATATGGCTTACGACGTTCGCAAAATAGCGGTGGAGCATGACCGAAATGCAAAAATCGTCATGCTCTCCGATTCATATGACGCCTTTTACGAAGCAAGGGATAATCAAGATTATTCTTTGCTTGTGATGCCCGCATATTTTATTTCAATTGTAAATGTTTTAAGCGGACGCGACGGGGATTATATAATGGGCAGCCAAAGCACCGAGCAGTTTATTGCGCCGAATGCAAGGGTTCTGATTGTTGACGATATAGAAACAAATCTGAAGGTTGGGGCGGGTTTGCTCAAATTATATAGCCTAACCGTTGACACTTGTTTAAGTGGAAAATCTGCAATTGAGGCCGTTTTGCAGACGGAATATGACATGGTGCTTATGGACCACATGATGCCGGAAATGGATGGTATCGAAGCCACAAAAATCATAAGAAGCCTTGGTGGTAAGCATACAGATTTACCCATTATTGCACTAACAGCAAACGCTATAGTAGGTGCGCGAGAAATGTTTTTGCAAAATGGGTTTAATGATTTTCTTTCAAAGCCCATTGAGGTAAACAAGCTAAACGGCATTTTGGCAAAATGGATTCCGGAAGAAAAGCAACAACCGGCAGATACTACCGCCCAAACAGAGGAAATCCCGGAAAAACCGTTAGTGATTAAAGGGGTAGATACTGCAAAAGGCATACAGCGCTCCGGGGGGCTTAGGGAATATTATATCGACACCCTTAAAGTATTCCATACAGACGGGCTAAACAAACTAAAGCAACTGGCTGAATGTTTAGAAAAAAATGATTTATCCCTTTTTACAACCTTTGTACACGCCTTGAAATCGGCAGGCGCGA
>WQSB01000059.1 GCA_009788085.1 Defluviitaleaceae bacterium | reverse complement strand
GTCTGGATTTGTGTGAATTTCGCGCACCGTCCCTACCCGGAGCCCCCGTGGAAACATCGAGCCGTAGGCCGAGGTATCAATCTCATCGCCGGGAAGGATTTGCGCGGCCACGTCGAAATGCTCCATCCGCAGAAGCCCCTGTTGCATCAGGCGCACATCCCCGCGCACGACGCCTACATCTTCCGTGCGGATGCTCATTACCGCGGCGGCAAAGCGGCTGTCTATAACGGAGACAACCTGTGAACTGGTGGGATTTACATCGCGCACCACCCCGGCAAGCCCACCGCCACCAAATACCACCATTCCCTCAAGGATTCCGTCGCGGCTTCCTACATCTATATGAAAGCTTCTGTTCCAGTCGTTTGGGTCGTGGCTGATTACCCGCGCACCGATGGTGGGAAGCTCTGCGTACCTCTGATGCATGTTCAGCACAGCGTTGAGACGCTCGTTTTCCTCGGAGGCAAGCTGCAGGCGGTAGTTTTCCAGTTGCAGCCGGGCAATTTGCTCGTTAAGGGCACGGTTTTGGGAAATCAGACCTTGGTTGTTGGCCAGTGCGGAAAAATGCCCCTGCACCCACGCAATCGTGGCATTCAGCCCACGTTGCAGGGGAGTTACAACTACCGACAACCCACGCGCAGCAAAACTCGACCCGATGTTCGGGTTGATTGTCAAAATTATGGCCAGTAAGCATATGCCGATTCCCGATAACAGAAAAGCTTTCTTATGTCTTGCGAATACTCCAAGACTCATTTTTTATCCCATGCCTCCTTCGTCGGCGGCACAAATCTGTTGGTGCAAAAAATCCCCAAGCGGATTTTTTACACTTATCTCCGCATCTTTCCATGGGTGACTAATACATTTTTTAACTGCTTAAAATGCTCAAGAACCAACCCCGTCCCCAGCGCGACGCAGTTTAGAGGCTGGTCGGCTTTGTTTACGGCGATGCCCGTTTCTTGGGATATCAATTCGTCCAAACCCTTAAGCAGCGCACCGCCGCCGGCCAGTACGATTCCCGATTCCATTACGTCGGCGGCCAATTCCGGTGGGGTTTTCTCAAGGGTGAATTTTATCGCGTCTATGATTTTGCTTACAGGCTCGGCAAGGGCGGTGCGGGCCTCCTCCTCGGAAAGGGCAATCGTGCGCGGCAGGCCGGAAACCAAATCGCGCCCGCGTACTTCCATTGTATTGCCCGGATTGGGATTGTACGCGCATCCGATGTTTATTTTAATGTCCTCGGCGGTTCGGTCGCCTATTGCCAAGCCGAATTCCCGCCGGACATAGTTTATTATATTGCTGTCCATCTCGTCCCCCGCCGTGCGAAGGGATTTGCTGGTGACAATTCCACTTAAAGAGATGATTGCCACTTCGCTTGTGCCGCCGCCGATATCGACTATCATGCTGCCCGTTGGCTCGGCTACGGGCAGACTCGCCCCGATTGCCGCCGCCATCGGCTCCTCAATAAGACCCACGCAACGGGGCGGAACCCCGGCGGATACAGTAGCTTCCTCAATGGCGCGTTTTTCCACCTCGGTAACTCCGCTGGGAACGCACACGATTACATGGGGCTTTCGGGAAAACAGGCGGCGCGACCTGGCCTTTTTAATAAAATACTTCAGCATGGCCTGAGTCGTCTCAAAATCCGCAATAACTCCGTCCTTCATCGGCCGTATAGCCACAATCGAACCCGGCGTACGGCCTATCATTTGCTTTGCCTCGTCCCCCACCGCCATAACCTTTTTAGTTGCCGTGTTTATCGCCACAACAGAGGGCTCATTTAATATAATGCCCGCACCCTTGGAAAATACCAATGTGTTTGCCGTGCCCAAATCTATGCCTAAGTATTGCGTGAACATGTGGAATCCCTCATTCCTACGATGGTCGGAAGCTAACTATTAGATTTCTTGCACAGTTGCGTAAGAAGTCTATTATTCCATCAGAAAGTATTGCCGCTTCTCCCATTTTTAACCGTTTTCGCACACTGTCCATGATTATCACATAAATTCACAATATTTTCAAATTTCTTTTATGTAGAAAGAGAGGGCGGGCTTTGTGAGTTACGGGCTATGCGCAGCGGACGTCTCGGCTTTTCCGCCGGACTGCTACGCATCATGCCCGCAACTCACAAGCCCCGCCCTCACCGTCGCATAATAGAAAGCATAAGATAAAAACCTTGCAATCTGAGGCCTAGGGAATGGAATTTTATGGGTAGATGATTTGGGGAAAGTTTTTTTGTTATGTAACGATACCAGCTATTTTTATCCGGGAGAAAGAAGGATTATAGCAAACGTCTTTCAATCTGGTATCGCTGTTAATTATTTAGTTATGGGCGACATGTCCCGCATGGATTTTGTCCGAAGCTAATGGCGTTTGCACGGGTTTGAAAGTAAATACGATTGTGTATTGCGGGCAATGAACCGCAGCTTGCCACATGGAATACATTCGTATTGGCATTTCCTATAAATCTGGGAACCGGGGTTGCGGCCAAGCTCCTAAATAAAGCTTCATGCCGTACCGCGCCAACTATTAAAGGTCTGGCGTGATTATGTTCCAGCAGCATGGCATTCAGCATATGCGCCCTTATCTGGGCCTCATTGTTTTGGTTTGTAGGCCGCCGCACCCAAACATAGCGTCTCAGTCTGCCATGTACATCTGTGTTATTGCCGTCCGCCTCCAGCCAGACAGTTCTTCCCTCTACCCTAGCCCTGGTGAACGCTGTTGCCGCTGCGGCACCGGTCTCACCGATTTCTGGAGCGTCTACCCCAATCAGCCTCACCCTTTGACCGTTAGACAGCTCAATTGTGTCACCATCAATAACACGGGTTACGGTTGCCGCAACCAGGTTGGACGCTTCCACTGAAAATGACGAAACAGTAGCAGCGATTAAAGCAACTGCCAATACTGTAATGGCTAGAATGCTCATAATCTTTTTCATGGCTTCAATCCTTTCTTCTCTAAGCGAAAACAATAAAATGGTGTTTGTGCAATCCTTCCTTCTCTCTGCCAAATTATACCATTTTATGGAATGAAGTACAAGCTTTATTTTACATTATTTGTAAAAAATTAATATACCCCTTTAATATAAAAGGCAAACTCAATATCTTCTCCGCTGTTTATCATAAATTCCGGCAGCACGGGTGCGCCCCAGCTGTCGTCGCCGCCTACGCCCATTTGTTTCGCGCTGATTTTCACGATGGTTTTGTTTGAGGCGGGCAGCTGGGAGGGGTGCATGGCGTTATCCAGCTCGTGGGGGGTGAAGGGTGTTGCGGAGAATTCAAAGGGCTCGTTGGCGAAAAGCAACAAGCCGCGCCCGTCGGCACTGGAAATTTTCGTCCAGCGTGTGCCGGTTCTGTTGGCGTTTTCTTGGGGCCTGAGGTATGGGGTTAAACCGACGGAATATTCATACACGCCCAGCCGCGCCCCAAAAGCTCTGTCGATATAGTTTTCCTCCGGGCCCAAACCATAAAATTTGAATATGTCGCATTCGCCGGCAAGGGAAAGCAAAAGTCCGGCTTCCGGCAGGGGAGGCAGGCCAGGCTTTCCGTTGAATTTGAATTCAACTTTCACCTCTCCGCCGCCGAAAACAGTGTATTTCACTTGGCAGGTGGTGTCCACTGCGGCCAAATTATAATTATAGGTCAACTCGCAGAAGTCGGCGTTTTCCTTGACCTCACATCCGGTAACATAGGCGTGAAGCCCCGCGACTTTCCAAGCGGCCAACTTCGCGTTATTTTTATTGCCAAAATCATTGTCAACGGATGCGCGCCAAAAATTGGGCACAACCGAGCCTTGAAGCAGCTCCGTACTGCCGATTTTATATGAAACAAGCCCTTTTAATTTTGAGAAATAACAATAAAAGCCATCGCCGCAAACACCGATATTCTCAAGCCCCTTGGCGATTTTGATTTTCTTTCGAATGGGCTGGTATTTCAAGTCGCCTTTTTTGGTCACAAGCTGGCCGGACGCTACTTCAAAACCGGCTTTGCTCCAGATTTCGTCCCTGTTTGTCCGCAACGCGAAGTCAAAAATATACTCCCCGTCTACAAAATTTTGGGGCAGGGGCACAATGTCCTTGAGTACAAACTCCCCACCCGGCGGCACGGATATAACCGACAGGCCCTCCGACACAAGCGCACCGTTGTGCATGATTCGGGCGACAAACGTAAACTCGTCTAAATCCGTAAATAAATAATTGTTTTTAATGCGGACACCGGAGTCAACAATGTCAAAGTCTACGTTTTGGTAGCAGACTTTGACCTCCTGCATTTTAGGCGAAAGGGTGCGGTCGGCAAACACTATGCCGTTGCCGCTGAAATTGCCGTTATTGGGAAAATCGCCAAAGCTGCCGCCATATCCCAAAAATTCTCGCCCCATTGAATCCTTGCTCAAAATCGACTGGTCGATGAAATCCCAAATGAAGCCCCCCTGATAAGCGGGGAACTCGTCAAAAAGCTCCTGATAATTGCTGAGTCCGCCGCAGGAATTGCCCATCGCATGGGAATACTCACACAAAATGAAGGGCTTGTTGGGGTTCTCGCTTAGATACTCACGCACCTCCTTCACCGTGGGATACATTCTGCTGGCCATGTCGCTGACGTCCTCATAGCCGGGAATCGTATGCCAAACACTTTCGTAATGCACAAGCCGCGTGTCGTCTTGCGATTTAAAGTATTTGTACATTTCACGCAAATTGTCACCGGCGTCGGACTCGTTGCCCAGCGACCAAATCAGCACGCAGGTGAGGTTCTTGTCCCGGTTAAACAAAGAGCTTGCCCTGTCCAGCACGGCAGCAGTCCATTCTGTTTTGCTGCCGGGGACGATATCTGTGGTGCCCTTGGGACGCAGACACCAAGTGCCGTGGGTTTCCAGGTTGGTTTCGTCAATTACATACAGGCCGTACTCGTCGCAAAGGTCGTAAAATGCGGCCTGATTTGGATAATGGGAAGTGCGTACGGCGTTGATATTAAACTGCTTCATGGTCAGCACATCCCAAAGCATATCCTCCCGGCTGATGGCGCGTCCGCGCACATGGGAAAATTCGTGGCGGTTCACGCCCTTGAACAAAATCCGCTTCCCGTTGAGCTTCATGACTCCGTTATCCAGCTCAAACCTGCGGAAACCAACCCGTTGGGGAATTTTTTCGATAATATTCCCGTTTGTGTCCTTGAGTGAGAGCATAATAAGGTAGAGATTCGGCTTCTCCGCGCTCCAAGGATTTACTAAGCCCGCTTCAAAGCCTCCCCAAGAATGCATTGACCCCCCATCTTTTGCGGGAACCTCAAAGCTTGTTCCGGCAATCCGAATCGAGCCTGAAAGGTCATAGAGTCCTATATCAACCGAAAAATCCTCCTTGCTTTCGCTTACGGCCTCAATAGTAAATTTAATTTCGCCGCTTTCATTGTCGGGCTTGAGTATGGGTTTGATAAAGAAATCTTCAATTCTTGTACAGGGCCTCGTATATATAGAAACATCCCTGAAAATGCCGGAAAACCTAAAGAAATCCTGGCCCTCCAACCACGAGCCCGTGGAATATCTGTACACCTCCACCGCCAGCTTGTTTTCGCCGTTTACAATATAGTCGGTGATGTCAAACTCCGCCGGGGTAAAGGAATCCTCCGAGTATCCCACAAAATTCCCGTTCAACCAGCAATAAAACGCCGATTCAATGCCTTGAAAATTAATAAAAGTCCGTTCGTTTTCTTTTTTGGAAAATTCAAAATATTTTGCATAACTGCCCACGGGGTTAAAATCCGTGGGGATTTCCGGCGGCAAAAGCTCTTCGAAGCCGTCCCAAGGATAGGCCAGGTTCACATATTGCGGGTGACCGTATCCTTCCATTTGAATGTGGGCGGGCACACGAATATCCGCCCAGCCCTTGCAATCAAATTCGGGCTTAAAAAACGCCGCCGGGCGGGAATTCGCATTTTGGCTGTAATTAAACTTCCAACTACCGTTCAAATCCAGCACATTTCGCCCCGGAAAACCGTACCTAAAATCCTCCGCTTCCTCGTACGAATAAAAAAACGCGCGCGCCTTAAGTCTGTTCACCTGAAAAATTTCCGGATTATAAAGCCACTCTGTCATATTAATTCTCTCCTCTGACATCTATCCCTTAATCGTTCCAATCATACCGGCAACAAAATGCTTCTGAAGTACAAAGAACACAATACCAATGGGTATAACACTCAGGAAAGACATCAGCATAACCAGCCCAAAGTCAACCCAATAGCCCTGAGTGGAAAGGTTCAAAACAATGGGGAGTGTGTGCATATCGCCTATGCGTAGGATTATCGTGGGCCACATGAAAGCGTTCCAAGAGCCCATGAAAGCGATAATACCGGCCGCTGCGTAAGTGTTTTTCATGATGGGAATAAACATTTTGAAAAACAGCCCCAGCTCGGAGGTGCCGTCGATGCGCGCCGCCTCCAAAATTTCCATGGAGAACATTTTTGTGCTTTGCCTGAAAAAGAAAATCAAAAACACAGAGGCCATGCCGGGCAGCATTACGGCGGCCATGGTGTTAAGCCCAAAGGGAATTGCATTGGGCAGCACATCGCTTACATTAACAATCAATAAAAACAGGGGAACAATCAAGGTAGTGGCGGGAATCATCATGGAGATGAGCAAGATGCTGAAAACAATGTCCTTTTTGCGGCTTTTGTAGACCTCGAAGCCGTATCCGGCCAAGGAAGACACAAAAATTGTAAGAACCGTGGCGATTACCGCAAGGCGTGTGGAATTCCAAAAAGCCCGCATAAAATTTGTTTGGTCAAGCATGGTTTGAATATTTGTCAGAAAGTAGGTTCCGGGCAATAATCTACCGGCAATTACATCCCTCGAGCTGTTGGTGGCCGATGCTATCATCCAGTAAAACGGAAATATAGACACAATTGTGGCAATCGACAAAAAGATATATGCAAAAATATTTGAAATTTTAATCTTTTTTCTTCTCATATCGAACCTCTCCTTTTTTGTATTGGACTCCTTGCTCTAATGCCGGCCTTGCGACTTTTTCAGTCTATCCCTATCCCGTGTTACCCAAAATTGAATCGCGGACAATGCCAGGATAATCGCCAGCATTACAAACGAAATTGAAGCCGCATAACCAAAGTCCGGCTGCCACAAGAATGAAATGTTAAAGATGTATTGCGCAAGCGTAGTTGTGGCATTGCCGGGGCCGCCGGGGGTGGACGGAATTTGCATGACCTCGTCAAAGAGCTGCAACGTACCGATTGTTGACATAACAGACGTGAAAAGAATAATCGGCTTTAGCATAGGCACTGTGATTTTAAAGAAGGACTGCACCGAGTTCGCGCCGTCGATTCTGGCGGCTTCGTAAATGCCCTCGTCAACATTTTGCAGCGAGGAGAGGTAGAAAATCATGTTATAGCCCGTCCACCGCCAAGTAATGGCTATTATGATTGTAATCCTAGCTAGGCTGGGGTCTGTAAGCCAGCCAATCGGGGTTGAAATAAGGCCTAGGTCCAGCATTATATTGTTTAAAATTCCGTTGGTGGTGTCAAACATGTATCTGAATACCGTGGAGTATGCCATCAAAGACGTAATGGCCGGCAAAAAAATACAAGTCCTAAAAAATCCGCGGAATCTCAAGTCTTTTTTATTAAGAAGCACGGCAAAAGTCATTGCCAGCACAATCATTATGGGCACTTGAATTATCAAATAGAAAAAATTGTTTTGCAGTGCCGTCCAAAATGTAGAATCTTGAATCAGGCGGGCGTAGTTGCCGTACCAAGGGTCGATGTAGACGAGGTTGCGTCGACCTATTCCTGTTTGCAGACTTAGTTGAAACGCCCTAAACATCGGGTAAAAAATAAAAACACCAACCAATATCACTGGTATTAAAATAAAGCCCCAACCGACTAAACCAGACTTTAATCTGTTAAAGCTAAAAGCTTTGCCCATTCAAGCACCTTCTCCCTTTATGTATAGGGCTGCTGCATTTCTGCAACAGCCCTTTTTACCCTTTAAAATGAATACTTAGTTGCCGACCATGATTTGGGTATCGGCGTAGTGTTGGGCGTTGTTTAATGCCGTGTCGATATCTGTGCCGCCATGAATTTGTATCCATGTTTCATTGATGGCACTGTCCGCACGGTAGGTGTGAATGCCCGGGTTTATTTGTGGAATTTGAGCGGCCCAGCGTGAGAAGTAATCGAATACGGGCTGCTGGTTGGCGAAGAAGGGTTGGCCCGCGTCAATCCATCCGCTTGTAGTGGTGAAGGGCTGGTACATGGTAAGCGCGCCGACTTCGCTAAGCAAACGCTCATTAAAGGGTATGCTTCCGCCCCATGTGGTGCCGAGGAATTGTGCTGCGTACTCACGTCCAGGAACATCCAGCACATACCAGGAGCTTCCGCCCCAGCTTGCATAATGTCCGGGGAAGCCGGGAAGGTTTGGCATGGGAACGAGTGCCCAATTGCCGGCTTGCTCCATTGCCGTGCGCACGGATGGTGTAATCCAAATCGCGGCGGGGACAACAGACCAGGTTCTTCCTTCTGTGAAGCTGCCGATGTATCCGCCCCAGTCGGAGTGGTTTGCTACAACGCCGGAGTTAAGAAGGGTTTGCCAAACTTCAATGCTTCTGCGAAGCACGGGGTTGTTGTTAAAGTTTACATTTACGCCATCGGGTGTGTACCATGAGCCGGCAGCCATCATAGTGGGGCGAATGAATCCGCTGATGTCTGTGGGATCGTGACTGGACATTGGAATGCCGGTTGCCGCATAAACAACGCGGGCTATTTCAATGGCTTCATACCAATCGATGTACATAAGGTCGGCGGGGGTGAAACCGGCTTGTGCCAGAATGTCTGTGCGCACATACCAGCCTACGGCCGCGTTGTCAAAGGGAATCCCGAATTGCTGTCCGCCGTGGCTGACCCATGGAATCAGGAACTGTGCAAAGTCCGCACGGTTGACATATGCATCCACCGGGTAGAAATAATTGGAGAAGGGGCGCAGAAAAATTTGTGCTCGATAGTTTTCCACAAGCACTATGTTGGCCATGCCGTCCATCGTACCTGCGCCAAAGGCAACATTCATCCGCATTGTAATCTCGTCCTGTGATGTTTCTTCGATGTTGACGTCTACGTGTGGATGGGTGTAGGCAAAGAACTCGGAAGCGATTTCAAGTGCCCAGAGGTTGAAGTTGGGGTCCCACGCCCAGATAGTAATTTCACTTACGTCGTCGTCGTTGTCGTTGTTGCCGCAGGCTGTAAACGGCACAACCAACACAAGCAACAAAAGTGTCATTAATAGGTGCTTTTTCATTGCCAAAATCCTCCTTGTTTTAACAAGATATTTTTTTTACGCCCTAAAACACATGGCCTGTAAAATTGCCTATGTATTTTAACTGCGCACTCGTCAAGTTTAGAATTGTAGACAAAATTTGTCAAGCATAATTTTAAATAATATGTAATTTTACTAATGCCTTAGAAAAAGTCCATGATTGTTTGACACATAGGTAATCTCTGGGTATAATGGCCATGCCTGTGCTAGTCGGGGAAGTGGCGGCTCCCTGTAGCTTGCAATCCGCCATAGCAAGGGTGATGCCTGTACCTAGGCTCCTTCTCTGTGAAGTCTGCCCTTGGTAAGTAGTGTTGACGGCCAAGTCCCGCGCAATGGACACTTGCGAACCACGTCAGGTCCGGAAGGAAGCAGCGTTAAGCGAGAGCGTTTATGTGCCGTGGGGTCGCTTGACTCGAGCCAACTGCCAAGGTAACGTTTGGGGAGAAATGTCAAAGTCGGGCGCACGGGCTTCTTTGTGAATAATTATTACCCACACACACAGACTACTTTAAATGAAAGTTTGGTGGGTAAAATGAACGCAAATTCAAAAAACGCCGTGGTATCCTGCGGCGGAGTAGTTATATATAGGAACAAAGTCCTACTTTTGTACAAGAACCAAAACGGGCGGTATATGGGCTGGGTCATGCCCAAGGGCAATCTCGAACCAAACGAAAGCTACAAGCAGGCGGCTCTGCGCGAGGTCAAGGAGGAAAGCGGCGTATCTGCCCGCGTACTAAAATATCTGGGCAAGACAGGCTACACCTTTAAGGCCGACTCCGAGTTATTATCCAAGACCGTTCACTGGTATTTGATGACCGCCGGCTCGTTTTATTGCAAGCCCCAAGCCGAAGAATTTTTCGCCGACGTAGGCTTTTACAAACAACACGAAGCCTACCATCTGTTAAAATTCCACGACGAGAGGCAAATCATGCGCCGGGCCTTTTCCGAATATGGTAAGCAAAAAATTAAACATAACCCCCCAGAAAGGACGAAAGCACAATGAACAAATTATCCGAATGGAAGCTGGCCCAAAAAATTCAAGACAGCAAACACAAAGGCGTAATCATCGGCTTGGCTATTGCTTTCCTAATTATCGCCATCGTGGTAATCACCATCGTTAAGATTCGCCTGCTGAAAAAAGGCTTTGCCTGCCTGCAATGCGACATCGACGACATGGACGATTTTATTGATGAAGATGACTGCGATGAAAACGGTTGCTGCTACACCAGCGAAAAAGATTTTGTGTAAGCACCGATTAAAGGAGGGCCGTCTCATGGAGATGGCTCTTTTTTTGGGAATGGCCCCGACGCAGCCGTATGGGGACCGCACGGTGAATGGGACGCGCTTGGGTCGCTCCCCTTTTTTATGCTCCCGTGGGGTTTTCGATGTAGCGCAGCAGAGGGTAAGGGTTTATCCAGAATTGCCCCCGTGTGAAGCTGACCTCCGGGGCAATGGCAAGGTGCAGGTGTACGGGGAAGCTGCGCGGGTTGCGTCCGCCGCCGGAGTTGCCCATTTGGCCCAGCTCCTGTCCGGCGGAAATCCCCGGTGCGAGCATGTTTACAGGGGTTTTGCTTGTGCGTCACGCATGGCGAATATCTGGGAGGATGTTGCACGGCAGATTATTCTGTCATTACAGAAAACCCATATCCTACCAGTAGATTATCAGCTTCGCAGATAGTCATGTTGTTTTGAAGTGCATGTTTCAAAAGTGCATCTCTTTTATGGCGCACGTAAAAGCTACTGTGTCCTGCAAGCATCAGAAGCCGTTCTGTAGTTTCCAGCGTAAGCCCTAAACCAAAAGCGAGTTTGATTACGCTGTTTCGGGTTGGGCGTTTCTCACCTCTAAGGAGATTATAAAGATAGGGTTCGCTTATGCAGGAATCCGCAACTATCCTTGTTTTGGGTTTGCCGCTATCAGAAATGAGTACACTAAGGAAGCTGTAAAAATTCTTATCATCAAACTCAGCCTCATTAGTTTCCATATATTTATGTATGTTCTTGGAAGTTTCCAACTCGAAACTTAATTCGTCGGTTCTTTTCGGCACAATATCACCCTCTGACAATTGTAACATGTTATAATGGATGAGGACAATACAAATTTTCGGAGGTTGAAAGTGACGTTAGAGAATATACCTGTGCTTGAAAAATACAAAGTAAAGGCAGAAATAGCCGTTCATGAGGATAAGAGCATATACCATGTTGAAGATGCAGAGGGAGTCCCCTACATCTTAAAGATTTTCGGTAAGACGTACAAACATCCTTTGTACAAAAACCTGTCAAAGCTGGCTCATGAAAATATGCCGCTTATTCACGATGTCGCTTTACTTGATGATTGTTTCTATGTAATTGAGGAGTGCATAGCTGGACGCACTCTTAGGGAAATTTTAGATGAGAATGGTGCGCTGGGTAAAAAAGAGACGCTGGGTATACTCATGCAGTTGTGCGATGTCTTGGTGTATCTGCATGGTCAGCCCGCTCCGATTATACACCGGGATATAACGACTACAAACATCATGGTTACTGATGACGGCACTGTGAAGCTCATAGACTTTGACATTGCCAGAGAGCATAAGGAGACCGCAACTACTGACACAGAGGTTATCGGTACAAAATATTTTGCCCCGCCTGAACAATATGGCTTTTCCCAAAGTGACCCGAGGACGGATATTTACGCACTGGGTATGCTTATGACAGTTATGTTGACGAATACCTATGAAGTGCAAAGGGTTAAGGATGCACAAATAGCAACTGTTATAGAGCGATGTATGATGCTATCCCCTGATAAAAGATTTCAAACTGTTAAAAAGCTTGCAGACAGACTGGAACGGATTAGCAACAACAAACTTGAACCCCACGTTAAAGCCATTGTCGCTTCTGTCATATTGATATTTTCAGCTATAGTGCTGTTTATTGTGGTATCCGGGCGTATCAATGAGGAAGCCAGAAATATGGCAGCCGATGCGCGTTTGGAATATATTTTTCTAACACCTGTTATGGGGACTTTTGCAGAGGATTTTCAGTTTTCATTAAGACCGGTATTTGATTCTGATATTTTTGAGTATACCGTTAATTTGCCATATGACTTTGATGACATTTACATGCACTTTACGCCGTACAATTTGGCTTCATCTGCAAGCGTATTTATAAACCAGTTTGAAATGTGGAGCTTTGACGATTTTAGCGCGGCAAACCATGTGGTGTTTATTGCAGACGAAACTACAGACCGGCTAAATGTCCACGCGATTCCTTCCGGTGGGGGCGTTGTCATATCCGTTGTAGTGACTTCCGAGGACGGCTCTGCTTCGGAAACATATGTAATTCGGTTTAATCGTCAAGCCGCTGATAGTGTACGTTTAAGGTATATTACGTTTTCCGAAATCAGGGATAATCCGGCAGAGGAATTTAACGTTGTACTAAACCCGGAATTTGACCCTGCTATTTTTGACTATACTGTTTATGTGCCGGACTATCCTGTTACGTTTTGGATGAATTTTGGGCCGTATGACCGCGGTTTACCGGCCCGAATATACAGGAACAATGAATACTTTTGGTCAGTTTCTGATTTTAGGCTTTTAGTCAGCATTGTGTTTACCACAAACTCTAACTTCGATGATACCCCATACATCCCTCCGGAATTCCTTTATCTTGGATACATTCCTGTTGGTGAAGAAGTGGCTATGTCAATTGTAGTAATGTCGGAGGATGGCACAAGGTCGGAGACATATGTAGTGCGATATATTCGCCAAGGTGCTGAATAAACTGTTTCCTCAGTTAAGAGAGATATACTTTTTGCCTCCATTGCGTGTCGATAGGCACGGAAGCCCCCGGCAGGGCGTACCACAACCGGCTCGCTGGTGTATAGGTGCGCAAGTTTAATTTTGAAAGGGTGATTGGGAAATGAATGAAAACAAGCAAACACTATTCCAATCGTTTATATCTTACTCAATAACCGAGTTAAAAGAGTTGCTTGCAAATGCCTCCGAACGCGATGAAGTGTTGTTTTATCAACGCTTGATTTCACTTAAACTTGGCTTGGCACAGGAGAAAGTGGTTGGTGCAGAACTGCTATGAAATACACCATAATCGGCGGAGTTAATGGCGTTGGTAAGTCTACCATTTACTCTTCTCAATCGGACGCTGATGTGAAAGCATTGGGCAAGCGCATAAATGTGGATGAAATTGTTTCAACCTATGGTGACTGGCGTGATACCCACATTCAATTTTGCGCAGGTAAAAAAGCCGTCGCAGAAATTAAGTCATGTCTGCAAGAGCGGATTGACTTTCATCAAGAAACCACGTTGAGCGGGCAAACAGTGTTGCACACTGCCAAGGAAGCCAAGGCTATGGGCTATACTGTCCATTTGTGGTACATTTTCGTTTCTGATGTGGAAATAGCAAAGCAGCGGGTACGAGCCAGAGTAGCGAGCGGGGGGCATGGAATCTCGGACGAAATAATCGAGCGCAGGAGTATAACATCGCTCAAGACGTTGAAAGTCTTCATTCCGCTATGTGACGAAGTGTGGTTGTATGACAACACTGTTACCTATAATCTTGTTGCACATATATCAGGTGGGGCAGTAACCCTGCTGGATAAAAACATTCCCTCGCATATTTCATTCTGCCTTGAATAAGTCGAACTATCTCAAGCCCCTTGTTCACAGTCTAACTGCTTTATGCCAACTTGCCATCTATGCAACACAAATAAACGGAGGATTTTTGATGCAAGACAAGGAGACAGTGACAACGCGCACCAAGAGGTGCGCTAGGAACAGTCGACGCAGTATTGCGGCAAAAAGACCAGTTTAGTGTGTTGGATAGATGGCAAGTTGGTATTAGGGCGCGTTCCACAACGCGCCTTATTTTATTGGAAAGACTATGCTACCAGCAGTTGGCATGTTGATTTCAAATGTTTTACAATTTTTTAGGCGTAGCCCAATAAAAATATAGGAGGCTTTAGAATGAAGCGACATGCAGTGAAAAGAATGCTTGCTATGATACTGGCATTCGTAATGGCTACTTCCGCTATTGTGTACGCAAGCGTATCTGCGGAAGAAAGCAGCAATGATTATTATGGTTATCTGACGATAACCGCACTACCGGAGACTTTGCCGAGTGAAGTTGAGTATGACGAGTACGGCAATCCTATTGTAGTTGTACCGGAAGTTGAGTATGACGAATACGGCAATCCTATTGTAGTTGTACCGGAAGTTGAGTATGACGAGGACGGCAATCCCATTGTAATTGTGCCGGAAGTTGAGTATGACGAGTACGGTAATCCTGTTGTAGTTGTACCGGAAGTTGAGTATGACGAGGACGGGGAGGCTTATGTTGTACATCCGGTAGTTCCGGAGGTTGTAGTTCCGCCGGTACTAGCTCCGTTAGCTGTAGCTTTTGTGCCTTTTAGCACAACTGTATCTTTGGATAGTGTGCGTGACATTAGACTTGTAAACCGCGACACCGGCCCATCTGCAAATACCCCGCCGGTAGGTAGCAACGTATACTTCGATGTAGAATTTCTTGATGAAAACGGAAATGTTATACCTTTTAGTGACATATTAGCCGAAATTGAAGGTTCTGTTGGTGCAATATCACTTGATGGGCTTCTTACTCCACGAGCAGTGTCTAATCCACCTCTTGCCCTGTTACCCGATTTGTTTTCCGTTGACCGCAATACCGGTGTAGGCACTTTAGTTGTACAGCCTGATTTTACAGACCGTGAAATTACTGTTTCTTTGGAATGGTCTCGTTGGATTACGAACGATGACCAAGTGACATTCACCGTTAATTACACCTTTACACCAGACACTACAGACACTACTCCACCGCCGCCGCCCCCTGTTGTAACTACATTGCACATAAGCGCACCTGCATATGTACTTCCACCTCCGGCTGAAACGGCTGTTAATATAGGCTTCACACTATATGACCAGTACGGCAACTTCTATGGTAGTAGATTGCATAGCCAATTGGATATTACTATTACAAATTCACTTATCCCGGATACTGTAGCAGTTTTTAGTATGGGAGCAGACAGCAACTGGCTTGTGCTTGCACCCGGTTTTGTTAATGGTTATATAACAATCACGGCATCTCTTCCCGACAACCCTTCGATTACCGACACCGTAACATTCTTCAGAGGCATACCCGGGACCGGTGACGGCAAAGATAACCAAGGTGGCAACGATAACCAAGGTGGTGGTGCGCAACCCCCTGCAATAAGAAGCATACGTATTGTGGGTTTGCCTGCTTACGTACCTGTTTTAGACACAACCGAATTTCCTGTCAGCATTGAAAAATTAGATGGGTACGGGGGTTTCATTCGCTACATGCAACTTAGTGAACTATGGATTCCTCTGGAATTTAGGTCAGACCTTGAAACAGGTCAAATTCTGTTTGGGTTTTCACCTTTCGAGGATAGAACCGGATTAATAACATTTGATGTAGCCTATATGGATGATATGGCAATTCAAGGTTCTGCCCAAGTCTACAGAGGTACGCCCCAACAACCGGGAAATGGTGGTGGTAACAACAATAATCAAGGCGGTGGCAATCATTACACAGGCGGCGGCTATGTCAGCGACGAACCATCGGTTCCGACAACTACAGTTAGTATCCCTGCAAATGAGGGCGAAACTAGCATTTCTGTAAGAATTACAGAAAACAACGCCGTTCTTCGATTGCCCACATCCACACTTAACGTCATTATTGACAACGTGGAGGACGGCATTGTAACGCTAGACCTTTCATCCTTAGATGTTGAAACAGTTGCAGTCCCTCGTACTGCCATGAGACGCTTTGCAAATGAAGGTTTGGGACTTGAAATTGTTCTGCCACAAGGCACTATTGCTTTCAGTGCCGAAGCGGTATATGAAATCGGTCAAATAGCAAGACACTCTCGCATTACTGTGGAGATTGTTGAAGTTGAATACGAACTGGAAGTATCCATTATTTCCGGCGGCATAGTCATTACCGACTTAGAGGGCGAGATTACTGTAATTCTGCCTGAACTTGAAGAACTTGAAGAGCCTGAAGAACTTGAAAACGAATAACTACGAATACTTTATTACTAAAAGGAGGCTGTCTCGCTAAGAGAACCGGGTGTCAGCGGTGCGCTGGGCCCAAAAACCTCGTGAATTGCGCAGAATTTGCGAACAGTGCGGCGCATGGCGACATTATAGCAAACGTCTTTCAAATCCGTGGCTACTATCGCTCAAAACGCCGCCGACGCAGTCGCGGCATCGCTCTGCACCCACGGTTTTCAA
>WQSB01000058.1 GCA_009788085.1 Defluviitaleaceae bacterium | reverse complement strand
CTGGACACGGCTATTACCCGGGCGGCGTCGTACATTTTACGAGCCGTGCCAAACCCCACCATGGGCTCTGTGGGGGGCGAATGGGCGGTCATTGGGCTGGCGCGAAGCCGCCAGCATGTTTCAGGCGCGTATTTCCGGCGGTATTTCAATGCGGTAGAACGGCATGTGAGGGAGCGCGGAGGCGTTCTTCACGAGCGCAGAATCACCGAGTATTCCCGCGTAATCCTTGGGCTGGTGGCGGCCGGGTTTGACCCGCGAGATGTGGCGGGCTTTAACCTTATGCTGCCCCTGGGGGATTTCGAGCGGACAATTTGGCAGGGGATAAACGGTGCGATTTTCGCGCTGCTGGCTCTGGATAGTCAAAATTTTGACGTTCCGGTTAATCCCGATGCCACGGTTCAGGCCACTCGGGAAATGTATGTAAATGAAATCCTTCGCCGGCAAACCCCCGACGGCGGCTGGAATCTTACGGCGGGGATGAACGGCCCGGTAGGCGCGAACGAAAAAGGCGACCCTGACGTAACGGGAATGGCCTTGCAAGCCCTTGCGAAGTATCAGGATAACCCGGAGGTATCCGCCGCCATAGGCCGAGCCTTGGATTTTCTCTCCGGTATTCAGAATGCGGACGGCGGGTTTACCGGCAATTTTTCCGGCGGGGAATCCGTATTGGAAAGTGCGGTGCAGGTGCTTGTCGCGCTTACGGAGCTGGGCATTCCCGTTGATGACCCGCGATTTGTAAAAAACGGTAACACACTTGTGGATAATGTCATAAGCTTCCAGAATCCAAACGGAAGCTTCCGCCACTCCTACGGCAGCACCGAAAGCAACCTGATGTCTACTGAAATTGGGCTGTACGGCTTGGTTGCGGCACAACGGGCGGCACAGGGTAGAAATAGTCTGTACCGCATGTGCGACGCCCGGCGGCGCGACCTGCTTACACCATGAAACAGTATTTGAGAATTATTTGTGCCGTACTTGTTTTGGCGGCGGTTATAACCGTGTGGCTCTTCGTCAGTGGAGATGAAAGCATCTGCCACGGCGAGGGTTTTGCTGTCACTTTGGAGGTGCGAGCCGACACCTTGCTTGAGAATATGCATTTGCTGGACAGGGATAAGCACGAGCTTGTCCCTGCCGACGGCATAATTTTCGAGGAGTCTACCGTAACCGCCCACGAAAACGAAAGCGTCTTTGATGTTCTAAACCGGGAAATGCGAAACGCCGGGATACACTTTGTTTTCCGGCAAACGCCTCTGTTTGACTCGGCATATATTGAGTCCATTAATAATCTGGGCGAATTTGACGCGGGGCCGCTGTCCGGCTGGAAATTCCGGGTCAACGGTGAGTTCCTCGGCATGGGCGCGTCGGCGGTTAGTTTGCAGCCGGGTGATGTTGTCGAATGGTTGTTCACCGTTGATATGGGCCGCGACATCGGCGCGCCATGAGCAGAGACGCATTTTCGGGCTTTCATCCGCTGGTTAATATGCTGTATTTTGTGACGGTAATCGGGTTTTCCATGTTTTTTATGCATCCCGTAAGCCTTGGGATTTCACTTTTTTGCGCCGCCGTCTACGCGGTGTATTTGCATGGAAAAAAGGCCGTGCGCACAGGACTGAAGTTTTTGTTGCCCATGATGCTTCTTACCGCCGCCTTAAACCCGCTGTTTAACCATCAGGGCGTTACGATTTTGGCATTTTTGCCAAACGGCAACCCTCTGACGCTGGAATCCGTCGTGTTTGGTGTGGCGGCGGCAGCCATGCTGATTACCGTTATCACATGGTTTTCATGCTTTAACGCGGTGATGACAAGCGACAAATTTATTTATTTATTCGGGCGGATTATTCCCGCCCTTTCTTTGGTGCTTTCGATGTCGCTTCGTTTTGTCCCGCGCTTTCAGGCGCAAATCAAAGCCGTTGCCAACGCCCAAAAATGCATCGGCAGGGGCATATCCGAGGGGAGTGTTCTGCAACGGGCGCGGCATGGTATTAAAATATTATCCATTATGGTAACATGGTCGCTGGAAAACGCCGTTGAAACCGCCGACAGTATGAAAAGCCGGGGGTACGGCCTGCCGGGGCGCACGGCGTTTTCGGTTTTCCGGTTTCATAGGCGCGACATTTGGGCGGCGGCATATATTCTGGCCTGTGCCGCAATAGTAATCGCCGGTGCGGCTTTTGAAATTTTCCGCTTCAGGTATTTTCCCAGCATTATGTTTTTTTCCCAAGGGTGGCTGGGGCCGGCGGTCTTGTTTTTTATATATTTCGCCCTTTGCATTTTTCCGATAATCGTAAACATAAAAGAGGATATAAATTGGAAACGTATAGAATCGAAAATTTAACTTTTTTTTACCCAACCCGCCAGACTCCCGCGCTGCACGATATAAGCCTGGTGGTAAGGCGCGGCGAGTTTATTACTTTGTGCGGCCCTTCCGGCTGCGGAAAGACCACCTTGCTCAGGCATCTTAAACCGTCAACCACTCCGCACGGCGCGGCGTCGGGAGCGGTTTTTTTCGAGGGGACGCATCTGGAAGTTCTGCCTCCCAAAGACGCGGCGGCAAAAATCGGCTTTGTGTTCCAGTCCCCGGAAAATCAAATCGTAACGGACAGGGTATGGCATGAGCTGGCCTTTGGCTTGGAAAGCTTGGGGGCGGCAACGCCGGAAATCCGCTTGCGTACGGCGGAAATGGCCAGCTTTTTTGGCATACAGTCCTGGTTTTACAAACCCGTGTCGGAGCTTTCGGGCGGTCAAAAGCAAATTCTGGCCCTTGCATCAATTATGGCTATGCAGCCCTCTGTGTTGATTCTTGACGAGCCCACGAGTCAGCTTGACCCCATCGCTGCGGGGGAATTTTTGGCAACAATCAGCAAAATAAACCGGGAGCTCAACGTCACGGTGATTCTTACGGAGCACCGGCTTGAGGAGGCTTTTCCCCTTTCCTCAAGGGTAATTCTCATGGAAAACGGGGGTGTTATCGCCGACAGCCCCCCAAGGGAAGTAGGAAACGGCTTACGGGGGCAAGGCCATGGTATGTTTTTGGCGATGCCTGTGCCTATGCGTGTGTGGGCGGAATGCGGAGAAGAAACGGAGCTCTGCCCCGTAACCGTACGGGAGGGCGCAGAGTGGCTAAGCGGTAAAACGGTTAATCCCAAAGCTCCGGACACTCAGGAAATTCCGCGCCGGCCGGAGCCTGCCATAACTTTGGAAGATGTGTGGTTTAAATACGAAAAAAATTCCCCCGATGTGTTAAGGGGGTTAAATTTCAGGGGGTATTACGGCGAAATTTCGGCAATCCTTGGCGGCAACGGCACGGGCAAAACTACGGCGTTGTCCGTTATTTCCGGGCTTAACAAGCCGTATCGCGGAAGGGCCCGCGTCGCCGAAAGGGTGTGCGCGTTACCCCAAAATCCCCAGACCTTATTTGCCTCAAAAACCGTCCGCGAGGACTTGCTTGAAATGGACGGCCCGAAAAATTTTGACAGCGTAGTAAGCTTATGCCGCCTGGAACATCTACTCGAAAGCCACCCCTATGATTTATCCGGCGGCGAGCAGCAGCGGGCGGCCTTGGCCAAGGTGCTTCTGCTTCAGCCAAAAATTCTGCTTTTGGACGAACCCACAAAGGGGCTGGACGCGGAATACAAACAGGAATTTGCCGCCATTTTGCGCAAGCTGGCCCAAAACGGCGCGGCAGTAGTAATAGTAAGCCACGACATAGAATTCTGCGCGGAGCATACCGACCGATGCGCCCTGTTTTTTGACGGCGGCATAGTGACCGAAAATACTCCCGTAAGCTTTTTCAGCGGCAACAGCTTTTACACCACGTCGGCAAACCGTATGGCGCGTTTTGTTCTGCCGGAGGCCATAACCGCCCGTGATATAGTGCTTGCGCTGGGGGGCACACCGGGCGGGGGCCCCCAGCTTGAACCTCCCGCACCCAAAAGTGAGCCGCCCCAACCCGCCCCAACCGTCGCAAAACCTATAGGCACGTCTGCGACATCTTTGCGTCAAAACAGACCGCCACCGCAAAATCGCCATACGTCCAAGCCTGGGATTGCGTCGGCGGCAATTATGCTGCTGACTATTCCTCTTACAATTTTGCTGGGTATATATCTTTTGGATGACCGGCAGTTTTATTTTATTTCAACTCTGATTATCCTACAGGCGATGCTGCCCTTTATGCTGGTTTTCGAAAGCCGCAAGCCCCAAGCCCGGGAAATTATAATCATCGCGGTGCTGTGCGCCATAGCCGTTGCGGGGCGTTCCGCGTTTTTTATGGTGCCGCAGTTTAAGCCTGTCGCGGCCATAGTAATAATCGCGGGGGTGTCCTTGGGAGGCGAAGCGGGCTTTTTGGTGGGCACGATGACGGCCTTTGTAAGCAATATGTTTTTTGGACAAGGGCCTTGGACGCCGTGGCAAATGTTCGCCTTTGGCATTGTCGGCTTTTTGGCGGGCGTTTTGTTCCACAAAAGGCATCTCGGCCGCAGCCCCGCGGCTCTTGCCGTGTTCGGTGGAGTTGCGGTGCTTGTTTTATATGGCGGTATCATGAACACCGCCGGCGTACTTATGTGGCAGCCCAACCCCACCATGGAAATGTTTATTACGGCATTTTTGGCGGGTTTACCCTTCGACATGATTCACGCCGGCTCAACGGCTTTTTTCCTTTTGGTAATATCACGGGCCATGCTTGAAAAGCTTGACAGAATTAAAATTAAGTATGGATGAGTTCGCACGGAAATCAATTTTCATCCGCCTTGGGGGAGTGGCTGGCTTTCAGCGAAGCTGATTCGCGTTGCCGCATAGCGCATGGGCCCGGCCGAAAGGGCTAGACGACGCGCCCAGAAGCGCGGAGTCAGCCTTTTCCCGGGACACCAGCGGAGCATGGGCAACCGCGCAGCGAGCGAAACCGGCCACTCCCCCAAGGCGGATGAAAATTGATTTCTGTGATAAGTTTGTCATTTACTTGCGCGTTATAGAAAATAATGACATACTGACACGTCTAAGAATATGACCCTGCGGGGACGTGTAAACTAGGAGGGACTTTCATGCAATTGGATTTTAACAATATGCTCCGCGAGAGAATCGGCGAGCAAGGCATTCCGGTGGACGCAATACAAAAGCTGGCTTATCCGATAGCCAAAGCCAATAAAGCCATGGTGGAAAAGCGGTATGTAGGCAAAATGGCATGGCGTGACCTGCCTTACAACCAAAACGAGGTTGTAAAAGATATCCTCAAGTACGTGGAGGAAATGAAAAATGAAATCGACGCTTTTGTTGTGCTTGGCATAGGCGGAAGCGCGCTTGGGCCAATTTCGGTGCAGCAGGCGTTGAACCATCCGTTTTATAATGAGCTCCCCCGGGAAAAGCGTGGCGGATATCCCAAGCTGTATGTCTTGGACAATGTAGACCCGGAGCGTCTCGTCTACTTCTTCCAAGCCGTAGACCCGACCCGCTGCCTGTACAATGTAATTTCCAAGTCGGGCTCTACATCGGAAACGATGAGCCAGTTTATGATAGTCCAACAAATGCTGGAGGAAAAGCTGGGCAAGGAAAACGCGAAGAAGCTTATCGTTTGCACCACGGACGCCGAAAGCGGAAACCTTATCACCATCGCAAAAACTGAAGGATATAAGAACTTTATTATCCCCTCGGCGGTGGGCGGGCGTTTTTCGGAGCTTACTCCGGTGGGACTTCTCCCGGCGGCCTTTTGCGGAATTGATATCAAGGGCCTGCTTGAGGGTGCGGCGCAGATGGACGCCATTTGCAAGGACGGCGAAATCGACATACACAAAAACCCGCCTTACATGTTCGCGTTGCTTCATTATATAGCCATGACCATGGGGAAAAATATCACTGTGCTGATGCCCTATGCGGACTCCCTAAAATTTATCTCAGACTGGTTCGCGCAGCTGTGGGCGGAGTCCCTCGGCAAGCAGTACAACAACGAGGGAGAAGTTGTAAGTGTGGGCCAAACCCCGGTAAAAGCCTTGGGCGCGACCGACCAGCACAGTCAGGTTCAGTTATACGCCGAAGGGCCATATGATAAGATAATAGTATTCCTTGGCGTGGACGAATACCGCGAGACTATTACCATTCCCAAGACTTACAGCGACATGCCAAGCTTGGGATTCCTCGGCGGCGTGACCCATAACGAGTTAATCAAAACAATGCAGGCTGCCACGGAATATGCCCTCACAAAGGCCGGTCGCTTGAACATGACCATTACAGTGCCGAAAGTAACCCCGCAAACAGTCGGGCAGCTGCTATATTTCTTTGAAGTGGCAACGGCATACGCGGGCGAATTGCTAAACATTGACGCTTTCGACCAACCCGGCGTAGAGGAGGGCAAAAACGCCACCTATGCCATGTTTGGCCGCCCGGGCTATGAGGACAAAAGGGCAGAATTGGACGCCGCACCGGCAAAGGATAAAAAATATATCATATAGAGGAGGTTTTTAATGCTGTGGGTAAAGGATAATATTCAAGATGTTTTAACGAAGCTTAACACCGACAAAATCACAGGGTTGCATTCCAAGGTGGCGGAGGCGCGGATTCAAAAATACGGACGCAACGAATTTGAGGAGGAGCAGGCGGAGACATTGTTCCAAAAAATTCTCCACCACCTCAAGGAAATTCCCACGCTGATTTTGATTGCTGCTGCGGCGATTGCGTCATATACGGCTATTTTCCATCCGCCGTATACAATCGGGCGGGGATGGCCTAAGGTCGTTGTAATCATGAGCATAGTGGTAATCAACATTTGCCTGGGGATTTGGCAGGAGAGCAAGGCTGAAAAGGCCCTGGAGGCGTTGAAGAAGATGAACGCCTTTAAGACCACGGTTATCCGGGACGGGGTCAAGCAGATAATTGAGGCCGGGGAGCTTGTGCCGGGTGATATTATCGAGCTGACCGCCGGGGATGTAATTACGGCGGATGCGCGGCTGATTGACGCAAGCTCCTTGCAGGTGGAGGAGGCTCCTCTGACAGGGGAGAGCCAGCCTGTAGAAAAAGACCCACTGGCGGAAATTTCCGAGGAAGTGCCGCTGGGCGACAGGCTTAACATGGTGTATTCCGGCTGCTTGGTTACGGGTGGGCGGGCGACAGCCGTGGTTGTGGAAACCGCCATGGAAACAGAAATGGGCAAAATCGCAAAATTACTTAATAGCACCCAAAAGCTTAAAACGCCGCTTCAATTGCGTTTGCAGCAGCTTGCAAAGCGGATTTCTGTGCTGGCATTGGGCGCGGGTGTTTTAATGTTTGCGTTCGGGTTCTTTGTTCACAATAATGACCCATTGGATATGCTGATTCTGGCTACGGCCCTTGGTGTGGCCGCCGTGCCGGAAACTTTGCCGATTATCGTCACCATGGTTCTTAGCTATGGCGTGTTTAACATGGTGCAAAAAAAGAGCATTATCCGCAAGATTCCCGCCGTTGAAACGCTGGGCAATACTTCCGTTATATGCTCCGACAAAACGGGAACCCTCACCATGAATAAAATGAAAATCCGGCAGATATGGCATGTGCGGCATGACCCGATTTCCACCAAGGAAAAGGAGAATTTTAATACAGACCAAAAGATGCTGATTGAACTTTTGGCATCTTGCAGCAATGCCACAATAGAAGTGCATGGCGACGATGACGAACATGTAATCGGCGACCCCACGGAAATTGCCATAATCCGGATGCTGCATGACCTTGGCCTCGACCGCGTTCAAGCCGAGCGGGACTACCCGCGTATATTTGAGTTGCCATTTGACTCCGGGCGTAAGCGCATGACCACGGTGCATCACGTCGAGGGCGAGGAATATCAATACATCGCGGTAACAAAGGGCGCGTTTGACCGTATTCCAGTAAATTGGGAACCGGAGCTGCTTAAAAGGGCCACGGAAATTCATGATTCCTATGCGGAGAAAGCATTGCGCGTAATCGCTGTTTCCGTAAAAAAATACAAGGAAAAGCCCACGGATTTAAGCGTGGAGTCCCTTGAGTGCGACCAAGAATTCCGCGGAATGGTGGGCATGATTGACCCGCCCCGCCCGGAAAGCACCGAAGCCGTAGCCCAAGCCCGGGACGCCGGAATCAAAACCGTAATGATAACCGGCGACCATGTAGTAACGGCAGCGGCAATCGCCAAGGAAATAGGCATCATGGAGGATGGCGACCGGGCCGTAACCGGTGCGGAGCTGTCCAATATGAGCGAAAAGGAATTGCATGACAGTGTACGGGAAATTTCCGTATATGCCCGGGTCAGCCCGGAGGATAAAATCCGCATTGTGCAGGCGTGGACGGCCCACAACGAAGTCGTGGCCATGACCGGCGACGGCGTAAACGACGCCCCTGCCTTAAAAGCCGCCGACGTTGGTGTGGCAATGGGCATCACCGGCACGGAGGTATCCAAAAATGCGGCGGACATGGTCATCACAGATGACAACTTCGCCACCATTGTTGACGCTATTTCCGTAGGGCGCACATCCTTTGATAATATTCGCAAAACCATCGCGTTTTTGCTCTCGGTCAACTTTGCGGAAATTTTTATTCTGCTGTCGGGTATGCTGGTGGTGGGTGTTTCGCCGCTGATGGCCTTGCAGATTCTTCTTATCAACGTGGTTTCCGACGGAATCCCAGGTTTCTTCATGGCTTTCGAGGCCCCGGAAAAGGGCGTCATGAAGCGCAAGCCCATCAGCAAGGGCGCGGGCATTTTTGCAAATGGCCTTGGCGGTAAAATCGCCCGGGGCGCGGTAAGCTTCTCCGTGCTTACGCTGGCGGCGTTTTTGCTGGGCTCCTATGTGCAAATCGCCCCCGGTATCGAGCCCACTTACGCCGTAGGCATTTCCATGGCCTTTGTTGTACTGTCCTGGGCGTCCGTTATTAATATCTTTAACGTGCGCAGCGACTTGTCCATTTTTAAGGTCAATATTTTGTCCAACAGGGGCATGTTCTTTGCTGCCATGGGCACGATTGCTTTTACGCTGTTTGTCGCCCTCGTACCCCCCGTTGCGCAGGTATTCGATGTGCAAACCGGGCTTAGCGGTATGCATTGGGCCATTATGATTGGTCTTTCCCTTATGCAAATTGTTTTTGGGGAAGTTTATAAGCTATTCGCCAGCAGGGCCTAGTTGCGGTGAGCGATAATCTGAAACACATCACTCTGTGCCTATTTGATATTTTGGGCACATCAAAACTCATTGAAGAGAAGCAATTATCAATAGTTGATAAGCTTTACGACGAAATGATTGAGCTTACAAGCCGACAGAGCGGACAGGTATGTTTTGGGGTGGAATGCCTAAAAGATGGCCGTCTGGTTCCTGTCGGCTTTGTCGGCGATATCGGCAGTGCGTGGTTTTCTGATACTTTTATCATGTGGACAGCCAGCCAACAGCCCCGTGTTCATGTTTTTGTGCATAATTGTATAAATGTGTTTTGCAAAGCACTGGAATATGGAATACCTCTGCGTGGAACCATTTCCTCTGGAGAGGCAATTATGGACAAAGAAAAACTGAAATGGATTGGCGAGCCCATTGTGGAAGCCGCACGCGGAGAATCGTATCAAAAATGGCTGGGTTTATCCTTTGGTGCATCTTTTCGTTTGGGGCTTAATTGGGATGCAAAGCTTTTTATTCCATACACTGCCCATATTAAGGCGGCAAATACATATCTGTCCCCGTTTGTTGTTGATTGGGCAAGATACTGGCGCGAAAATAAACAAAACGACGCTTTAGCAAGCATCGCCAAGATGGATACAAATCCAGCTTTTTCGGCGTATTACAAGGAAGCGATAAAATTTTACAAGTTTTCGGAGGATAATTCGCAGTGGTGGATTGATGTCAATTTAAGCGGCATCCACTCATACGGTGAACTTGAAAAAACAGCAATTGAATGGTGTCATTCATATATTGCCATTTATTGAGGAATTTTGTATCATATTGTCAAGCAATCGCCAAGGGCGGTGTTTCGGCTGGATTCCCGGAGGGGAGGAAGGCCAATGACTATTATCCCACTTACTGTTTACGAAATATTGGATTTAGCTCTTACTATAATGCTGGTGAATATCATGTGGAAGCGGTCAAGAAGCACACAAAAATAAGCCCTACCGGCAAAAGCGAGCTTATTTTTGTGTGATGTTCAGCACTTTAAGTTGTAAATAACTTGGGTGTCCGGTCATTACACCGCCGGAGCGATTGTGACCGAGACTTGAGAGGATGCCTACAATGCATTCTCTCAAGTTTTATTGTAGACTAAGTATATGTGGATTATGCGCAACTGTCAATAATCTCTGCAACTTCATCCCCGTCTAAGGTTTCTTTGGTCAGCAGTCTTTCGGCCAGAGCTTCCAAGGCGGAGTAATTTTTTTGCAGTAAGATTAAAGTCTCTCTGTAAAGGGTGTCGGTTAGGGCGGCGGATTCGACTGCGACTTTACGATTGTCTTTTAGTAAAGCGCGGTCGGCGATGCCCGTTCCCATGCCGAATTTGCTGACATATTGCATGGCCGTGGTGGTGGCCTTTTCGATGTCGTTGGACGCGCCGGTGGTGACATTGTCCTCGCCAAAGCGTAATTCCTCTGCGGCGCGGCCGGCCAGAGATATTTTAATTTGCCGGCGCAAATCTTGTTTGGTGTAGTACATACGCTCGGGGGGGATTGTGGCGCAGAAGCCCCCCGCACCGCTTGTGGACGGGATTATTGTCACCTTTGCCACGCGATTTTCCGGGTCGGATAATACGGCGGCCAGCGCGTGGCCGGATTCATGCCAGGCGGTTATGGCGCGTTCGTGGTCGCGAATGGCGGAGCGGTCTTTTTTCTCACTGCCGGCGAGGGCGGTGTAATAAGCCGTTGTGATGTCCTCGGGCAAAATATCCTCGCCGCCGCGTCGGGCCGCGCCGATTGCCGCGTCATTTAATAAACCCTCCAGCATCGCACCGCTGAAAAATACCGTGTCCCGGGCTAGTTTATCAAGGTCAATTTCCCTTGACAAAGGCTTGCCTTGGGAATGCAAATCAAGAATCGCCCGGCGGGCATTCATGTCGGGCAGGCCGATTTCCACCCGGCGGTCAAAACGGCCGGGCCGCAATAAAGCTTCGTCCAGTATGTCTGGGCGGTTTGTGGCCGCCACAACTACGATTCCAGTGCCTTCGGAGAAGCCCTGCATTTCCGTCAGCAAGGCGTTTAAAGTTTGCTCGCGCTCGTCGTTGCCGTTGACACCGTCACTGCGCTTTTTTCCCAGCGCGTCGATTTCGTCTATGAAAATGACGCCGCGCCCGGCCTCGCGTGCTTTTTTGAATAAATCGCGCACTCGCGCCGCGCCCACGCCTACATACATTTGCACAAAATCCGAGCCGCTTACCGCATGGAAGGGCACGCCGGCTTCCCCGGCCATGGCCCGGGCCATAAGGGTTTTCCCTGTGCCCGGCTTGCCGTGAAACAAAATTCCACGCGGCATTCTCGCGCCGTAACGGGCAAAACGCTCCGGCTCCTTTAAATAGTCAACGATGTCCTTTACATTTTCCTTGGCCTCCAGATTGCCTGCCACATCGTCAAAGCCGCACAGCTTCTGGCCGTGAGGCTTTACGGTCACAGGGGTTAGGCCGGCCTTGGCCATGCCCGCGCTTGTTCTGCGACGGATAAAGAAAAACAAGCCCGCCACCAGAGCGATTGTGACTCCGATTTGTAAAAGCCCTTCTCCTGTGGTTGTGCTTTCGCTTACGGAAATTCCCGCTAAAAGCAAAAACTCCTTAAAATCCCCGCGGCGCGGATTATTGGTTGTGTAGCTTGCTTCGCTGTCCGCCAAGGTGAAGCGCAGCATTGCCCCATCCCCTAGAGATACGGACTTCACGCGGCCGTAGGCGACCGCCTCTATAAATGCGGCGTATTCCATGAATTCCGGTTGCGTATTGCGGGAATCGCGAAAAAACGCCCCCGCAAGCACCGCTCCCACTAACGCAAGAATCACAACTACGCCCAGAATATTACGATATTTTAAATTCATTATGTATTCGCCCCCTAACTCAATGCATTATACACAAGTCAGAGGGCGATGTGCCAATGTAAGTTATGGAACAGGTCTAATATCTAAGCCACAAGCGGAAATATCTGACATAGTGCTGAAGAACAAACACCACTACCGCTACGGCTATCCACATGGTTATGTCCGCGATTATAATCAAGAAATCAAAACCATGCCGCCCTGCAAGGAAATTAGCCCCAAGCCTGAAAGCTATCGCGCTTATTACATACGGGAAGGTAAACGCCGCATATGTGGGATAGAACTTGATTTTCAGTAGTGAGAACATCATTACCGACACATACACGTAACTTATAACGGCTATGGCCAGCATAATGTAAACAAGAGTCGGATTGCCTTGCCCCTGCGCCACAAACGAGCTGAAATACCCAACAACCAACAGGCTCATGGGTGCTGTGAAAATTGCAACGGTTTTGCGAGCGGGCTCGGGGAATACCCTAACCGTATTCATTCGCAAAATAACAAAGGGCAGTATTGCAAAATAAAGCACAAAGCCAACCCAAAATGCAATTTGACCAACAATTACAGCCCCCATAGCCGGTGCGGTTACGCTTGCGGATACTATGCCAACCCCGGCAATAAACCAGCTTGGAAAAACCGTTCCCACTTTGAAGCCAATAACAAAACGCTTAATGAACACAAGCATTATGCAAACATGCACAACTATTGCCGCATACCAGATAACTAGTGCCGCTTCTGCAAAATGGGGCCTCAAATAGGCACTTAGTAGCATAATGGCCATAGTTGCAGTTGGTAGCACACTAAGGGGAACAGGGGTCTTGAGTTCCTCTTTCGTATGGGGCCTGTCCACAAAAATTTTTAACGCGAACATTATCAGCACAATAACCGACAACACGCCCAATGTGTAGCGGATTGTTTGCCCGTGAGTCAACGGCAACAGCAAATTTCCCAGTGCGGCAAGGGCCAAAGCTATGCCGCCAGTTGCCATAGGTATACTTTTAATAAATTTCATCTATCGCACCTCCACATCATCATAAATAAGCTTTATATCAAGCTCTCTGGCTATTATTTCGGCGGTTTTGGCGGCCATTTCGCCCGTAAAAGCCACGCATTGTTTCTTATGTTCACCGTTTAAAATATCCATGCCCTCGATATGGATGTGACAGCATAATGTGCCTTTATGATTCCTTCGGAATTCCTCTTGAAGCTCGTAGGAAAGTTCCATACATTTGTCGCTCTTTGGGCCTGAACCCGGTTCGCTTCTGCCAAAGAAATACCCCAGCGCGATAATCGCGCCGGATATCGCGCCGCACATGCATCTTGAACGCCCAACCCCAATGGGAAAACCCGAGGCCGATTTTATAAGCTCCGCCGGCATACTTGGGTCAAAATTTTTTCTGACTGCGGACACAATGGCCTCCGAGCAATAAAACCCGCCTATACGAAAGACCTCTTCCGCGTCGTAACGCACCTGTTTGATACTGACTTCTTTTTTCATCTCCACACCCTCCTACGCCGCGACCTTTAGGCCGAGTTCTCTGGCTACAATTTCCGCCGTTTTAGCCGCCATATCCCCGACAAAAACAGAGCATTTCTCAACATACTCATTGCTCTTCATGTCCATGTCCTTTGTGTGGATATGGCAACATAAGGCCCCATGCTTCGTTTTAAAACTCTCTTGTAGCTCGAAGGAAAGTACGATGGTCTTTTGGCTATAGGGGTCTGTAATGGTTGTGGGAAAGTCCCTCCCGAAAAAATACCCCAAGCACAGGACGCCGGCCGAAACCGTGCCGCACATACATTGGGAACGCCCAACGCCGATGGGAAAGCCCGATGCCGCAGAAATTAATTCCTTTGGCATATTTGGGGCAATGTTTTGCCGGATGGAATGCACAACCGCCTCGGCACATAAAAACTCCCCAGACTTGAACGACGCTTCCGCATCAGCCCTTACCTGCGTGATGCTGATTTCTGTTTTCATTTCTGTTCCTCCTTTATTTTGAGCATCAAAAAAGATGCTTTCTTACCGTAGCCATTTGCATCACCATCAACGCAAACAGCCCCAGATTCAAGCATCTTTATATAAACTTCATATAAAGAAGGAATGGGATAGCTAAATGCGCAGGGACACTTTACTTAGAAGCGCACGGCTTCTGCTGGTTGCTGCTCAAACGCAGTAATAATTCATAATTTTGGTTGTCAACATCTTTTCAACCACCATTCTAAAATATGCTTGTGGCGCGAAAAACAAAGCATCACGTCACATCGTGTAGAATAACATAGATTTTGTCTGGCTTCAACACTCATGTTTAATTAGGAGTGACCTAAGCGCGTTGGTAAAAGGGCGGCGGCGCGGGGAGTGGGCGCGCTAACGCTCGTCATGCAATGATTGACTTTGGCGCGGCAGTGTCTGTGTCGGTCTTGTGCTACACAAGCCCGACGGTGACACAAGCCCCGCCATGCGTCACTAAGCGCATGACTTCGCTAGCCGCGCGCCTCACTCCCCGCGCCGCCGCCCTTTACCAACACGGTTGGGCCACTCTCGTTCAAACTGTTAAAGAGAAAATTCTGAAGTTATGCAAGAAGTCTATAGACAATTCCATCGAAATTGCTATATTGTAGCCTTATAATTATGTACAGGAGGTGAGCGTGTGGATGTACCAAAGCAATTGATGTTAAGAATTTCGGCAGTTGCCTGTGTAATTTTTGGCGCGTTTCGGCTGTTGCTTTCTAGTTACCCATTGATTAGCGGCTATGTAGGAGAAGAGGTAAGGGGTGTCTATTTTGTATTTTTAGTAGTCGCCTCCGCTTGGCAGTTATTTGCGGGTATTTTTGGATTAATGTACTGGAAACAACCTGAAAAAATATCCATTATAGCTAAGATTGCAGTCATTATGTTTATTTTTGATGGTATTTTTTTTGCTGTTGGCATCATGATAGGGCATGAGATTTCAGTGTTGGATACAGCTATGGGACTATTGATGCTTAGTTTCCCTACTACCATCTTATACATTGTTGCGGCAAGCAAATTGAAGAAAAAAGCCGATGCCACAGCATCAAGAGCAGGCAGAATATTTAAAAATATAATTATTTTACTTACTGCATTTGCCGCTGGCATTGTAATGTTGTTTATTATGACCATTGGCACATGGCTTGTATTTATTATGCAAGAAAATATCCCGTTAGAAGATGCAATTCCTTTGGGTACATGGGAAAGTTCAAACCCGCCTATCATTCTCCACATTCATCCAGAATATCGAATGTCTGTGCAGAGTTCCTTTACGTATCCCGCGATATATAGAGCACAGGACGGGGATAATAAAATATTTGTTGAGTTTAATACTCGCAATAGTATGCTTGGAAGGTACAGGTCGCATGTAATGGGTATTTTTTGTAGGCATGATAGCAGATTTTCTTGGTACAGAATGAGAGGAGACTTTCGAGTTGTCCGTGGCCAACTTCATTTGTCTACGCACACAGAGGATTTGATATTTGACCGAATTGAGGATTATGAATTTATAGAATTGGACGAATGGCGGCGGTTATCAGGGAGATATTAGGTGTTCCCATTAATCGAAAAATGGTCAAAAAATGGGAAGTTGAGACTATTGGAGGAATTGAATTTGAATAATTTGGTTATGGAATATTGGAATGATAACGAGCGAAAAGCCATAGAAACGGCAGTTGGTATAATTTCAGGTAGAGACGCCATTCACTTAGACAAAGTAGAAATATTATTCGACAAGTATGGAATGACTTTTACGGGTGAACTTTGCGGTGCATTGTGTAGTAAAAATGAAATGGGCCGTGATTGGATAGCTTATAAAATTTCCTTTGATGATTGTGTTTACCATTCATGCCACGAGCTTGATTTGTATAGCAAAGAACAAAAGTTAGTTTCATCATTTGACCTTGTTAGTAAGTCAGATTTGCTAGACAGTATTTTTAATAAACAGGGTATTGGAAAATTTAGCAACGACAAAAAGTATAATCATTATATTCTTGCAACCTATGATTATATTTTTGAGATAGTTGCTTGTGATTTCAAGTTTGAGCTTGACTAAAAGCCCATTGCATTTCTCGAAAAATTTTCCTAAAACTTTCGGGAAACGCAATAGGCTTTTTTATTTGTTCGTGATAAAATTATGTGGTTGCTTAAAAATAATAAAAACGGAGACAAAGAAATGAATAGGTTTTCAGGAAAATGTTATGGTCTTAACGTATTATTCAACCTTAGTCGTGCAGGACGCAATTAGTTTTGCAAACGGTAGATGATTTGGTACAAGGTTTTTTTAACTCTGTGTGAGTTTGTCAATGGTGTATCCATATGGACGGACAAGCCTTCAAAAGTGTGTTACGGTGTGCATAGCAATTATAACTTTTACATTTTCGGAGATTGATGATTATGGAATACAGTATCGTAAGGGTCAACAAAGACAATTACTCCATGTTTGATGAGATGGTTTTTTATCGAGTGAACGGGCGTTACAAAAATGAAGAGGAATCGAATGAAGACCATGATTTTACCTCATGTTATACGGCATTGGAAATCCAAACTTTTTATGTTTTCGCCGCTAAATCAGAAAACCATTTTGTAGGATATATTTTCATCAACTA
>WQSB01000057.1 GCA_009788085.1 Defluviitaleaceae bacterium | reverse complement strand
ATTATTGATATTTTAATCGTAGCGGCGGTTCTTGTGCTGGGCATAGGCTTTTTATACCGGCAGACATCCGAGCGGCTGGCGGCGATTATGGATGCAGACCAGGAATTTTACATTGTGCTTGAAACAAACCGGCTGCGCGCCATTAACTTGGAAGCAATCGAAGTTGGCGACACCATGTTTCGTTTTCACGGGCGTGACCCCATGGGCACAGTTGTTGATATTCAGCTTTATCCGGCCACTGATGTCATGCGCCGCCGGGACGGCACGGCCATCATCGCGGAAATGGAGGGCCGGTATCGCGTTGTCCTGACTCTGGCGTCCCGGGGAAGCATCACCGACACGGGCTACTTCGTAAACGGCATAGACCACATCGCCCCCGGCATGGAGGTCGTTCTGGTGTCTAACATGGTGCATCTTCCGTCGGTAAGAGCTTACTACGTAGGCCGGGAAAGGCCATAGGTGCGACATGGGAATAGTGATTGAGTACAAGGATGTTGAGAACAAGCTGCTGATTCTTTATTTAATTAATTTGATGGACTTGCCTATGTCCCGCGCCCAGCTTACGGACTTTATAATCGCGAAGGATATAATGAACCATTTCATTTTGGAGAAAAATCTTACCGACATGGTTGAGGGCGGCTTTTTGGAGGCCACCAGCGAGAACGCTCAGGATATAAGCACCACCCGCTACACCCTGACTGAGGACGGAATCACCCAGCTTGACCTTTTGAACGACCATATTCCACGCCCTGTGCGCAACATAATAGACCGTTACGTAGAGCAAAACCGGGGCAAAATCCGCAAGGGCTTCGAAAAGACCGCCCATTACTTCCCCAATGTTGAGAACGACGAATTTATAGTAAAATGCGGCGTTTACGACGACAAGCGCGGCTCTATGCTGATGGAAATTTCCGTGCCTGTCGTAACCCGCGAGCAGGCCAAGCAGATTCAGGCCAACTGGAACGACAACTACAGCAGCATTTATTCCCGTATCCTTTCCGCCCTGACAGAATTCGCAGACGGGGGCGCGGAATGAGCCAAAAAATCTCCAGGTGGATGGACTCCAGTGTCATTTTGCGTGGGATTCTTTGGCTGTTTAACGCTTTCCTTGCCATATGCCGGGGAAGCTTTGTGGTGAGCTTTTTTTCGGCGGATTACGATGGAGACAAGCTTAGGCGAAGCCGCTTTGTGCGGGCCATTGAAGGTGTGCTGAATTTTTTTCCGAAGATATTAAAACAACAGTCCAATTTCAAAAGCTCTACCAAGGGGGCTCTCAAGAATAACGCTATTCTAAACAGTGTAAGCTTTCGAAATAGCGCGGTCATCCGGTATCTGACGGAGACAATGGACACACCGATTCCGGAAACGAACTCCATTGCGGGCTGGGCAAAGTGGGCGTTTGCGGCTTTTCCGGTTTGGGGGATGATGCTGATTGTTGTTGGTGTGCCGTTTCTGCCGACGATGGTGCTGGGGGGGCTGTTGGTTGCGATTTTTGTAGCGGCTCTTTTCCGGGAGCGGTTTGAACTGGACCTAGCCGGTGTGGCTTTGGTTTTTTTTATGGGGGTTTCGCTGATTGCAGGCGCGGCTTCCCTTTCGCGGGAGACCAGTATTCGTATTGCGGTGCTGGTTATTATTTTGATGTCGTCTTACTTGCTGATTCAGGTCTGTTTTAAAAAATTGCAGACGCTGGACTTTGTGCTTGGGGCGTTTGTGGCGGCCGCCGGGCTTACAGGGCTTGTGGCTTTGTATCAATGGGTGGCGGGTTATACCATCGAAGATGGTCTTGTTGATGCAAGACTACATGCGGAGATTCAGTTTCGCGCGTGGTCTACCTTCGACAACTCCAATGTTTACGGGACTTTCTTGGTGCTGATGATTCCGCTTTCCATAGCGTTGATATTTTATGCCCGACGGATACTGCTAAAAATTTGCGCGGCTGGGATTACGCTACTGCTGCTGGCGGCCCTGGGCCTGACCTTTTCCCGGGGGAGCTATGTAGCCGTGGCCGTAGCCGTGGCCTTGTTTGTGCTGATTTTGGAGCGAAGGGCAATTGTTTTGTTTGTTGGCGGACTGTTTGTTCTGCCCTTTGTTTTGCCCACGGCGGTTTTGAATCGCTTGCTTAGCATTTTGGATTTTACGGATAGCTCAACGATGTATCGCTTGGCGATTTACCGGGGGGCCTTGCGGCTTCTTGGGGATTTTTGGATGTTTGGAATCGGACAGGGGGTGGACGCCTATAACCGTGCCGCGCCCCTTCACGCGCTGGCGGGGGTACACGCCGCCCATTCCCACAATTTATTTTTGCAGATATTTTTAGAAACAGGAATCGTTGGATTTTTGGCGTTTATGGTCGTGCTGGCCCTATTCTTTCACGGACAGTTTTCCTTTATGCGCAAAGCGGCGGATTCCCGGCGCAGAATCCTTTCTGCCGCAATGACCTCCGCCGTTGTAGGCTTCTTGGTCATGGGCTTGTTTGATTTTCCCTTTCACAACTACAGCGTAATGCTTGCATTCTTTCTATTCCTTGGGCTGGCAAGCGCGGTGACAAGCGCAGGTGAAGAGTCGTGAACATTTTGCATATCATCACAGATTCCAACATCGGAGGGGCGGGGCGGCTGCTGCTGGCCTTTTTGCGGGAATATGACCGGCAAATTTTTAACCTCGAAGTCGCGCTTCCCCAGGGAAGCTTATTAGCACGGGAAATCACCGCCCTGAACGTAGCGTTTACCGAGCTTCCCTTTATTGCGGAGAAGTCATTTTCGCTAAAGGGACTTAAGGAAATTTCCCGGCTGATTAAAGCAAAAAAGCCCGATATTGTTCACACCCATGCATCCTTGGCCGGGCGCATTGCTGCAAAAATCCGCGGCTGCAAAATCGTGCATTCGCGGCATTATTGCGTGGACACGACAGATGATAATGCAACCCGATTTCCCTTTAAACAAGCCACCGGCTTTATAAATCATTTTTTCAGCGACGCGATTATCGCCACCGCACCGGAGGTCAAAAAGGGCCTAGTCGCAACCGGCACTCGACCAGAGCATATTTCCGTAATCTGCAACGGCGTCCCCCCCGCCCGGGAGCTTTCAGCGGAGGAAAAACTAGCCGTGCGTGAAAAGTACGGCATCCCTCCCGAAGCCTTCGTTGTCTCACAAATTGCGCGGCTAACCGAGGTCAAAGGCCATGACTACACACTGGAAGCAGCAAAACTATGGGCCGACGAGTGTTTAGCGAGTCTTAACAACGTGACACACACACACACAGGCGGCTTCGGCATCGCTGTGCTTCTGGCAGGGGATGGGCCTTTGGAAGGACATATCCGGCAACGGGTGGAAAATGAAAAACTGGCCAATGTACGCCTCACGGGCTTTATTTCCGATATCGACGAGATTTACAACATTACAGACGTGCAGATTAACTCATCCTTTACGGAAACAACCTGCCTGACCCTTTTGGAAGGGATGAGCTTGGGCGTACCGGCCGTAGCCACCGACGGAGGTGGAAACCCGCACACGCTCAAGCACGGCAAAAGCGGCCTGATTGTGCCCGTGGGCGACGCGGCGGCTTTGGCCGGGGCGGTGCTGGCCATAAAATCCGACGCGGCCCTGCGCGAAAAATTATCCCGGGGCGCAATCGAAGAGTATCAAGCCAATTTCCGCGCCGACAAAATGGCCCGTAGTATAGAAAATCTATACCTGAAAGTTGGAACTGCGAACACAAATACGGAGAAGAGGCGGCCATGAAGGAAAAACCGCTAGTTACCACCGTCGGGTTGATGATGATTATAGCCTTGGCAGGGAAGGTCATGGGGCTTATGCGCGACCGCTTGATTGGCGTGCATTACGGAACATACTCCATCGAGGGCATCGCGTTTACCCAGGCCAGTTTGTTGCCCCGGCTTTTTTTGGACATAATGTTTGCGTCGGTGTTTTCGGCCAGCTTTATTCCAGTGTTCAGCGGGCTTTTGACCACCAAGGGCAAAAAGGCGGCCTTTGATTTGGCCGCCCGCTTTATTGCGATAATCGGGTTTTTGACGATGGTGGTTACGATTTTGGGCATCTTGTTTGCCGCGCCGCTGTACACCGTATTTTTTGAGGGGGACTACGCCTCGGCGGAAATCCGCGAAATGGGCATTCATCTGCTGCGAAGGATGTTCCCGCTGATGATTCTTAGCGGGCTGGCGTTTTCGCTGGCGGGGGTTTTGCAGTCCATGGGCGAATTTAACATTCCGTCGGCCATGAGCGTGGCCTCCAACGGGGTGATTTTATTATACTTTTTCTTTTTAATTGACCGCTTTGGCGTCGAAGGGCTGGCCGTGGCGTTTCTTATTGGCTGGCTTATGCAAATTGTTATTCAGGTGCCGTTTTTGATTAGAAACGGATTTCGGCTTAATTTAAAAAACCTAGCGGTTTGGCGGACTTTCAAAGACCCGGAAATTCGCAAAATCGCAAGGCTGACCTTGCCCGTAATGGTTGCGACATGGCTGGCCCCGGTGAATTTGCTGGTAAACGGCCGCGCCGCGATGGATTTATATGGCGGGGAACACGGCTACATGGCGATTAATTTTGCCAATACTTTGTATACTATTGTCACGGGGCTGTTTGTGCTGTCGCTGGCGAATGTGCTTCTGCCCAAGCTGTCTGCATTGGCCGCGAAGGGCGACCTTGTTGCTTTTGTTGAATTTCTGCGCAGCAGCTTGCGTGGCATGGTATTTATTCTGCTGCCCATGGCCTTCGGAATAATGGCCATCTCGCGCCCGCTGGTGAGGCTGGTTTTCGAGGGCGGGCGTTTTGATGCGACTTCCGTTGAAATTACCGCCCAGGCACTTTTCTTTTTGGCCATGGGAATTTTGGGCTTTGGAATGCAGATTATCCTAAGCCGGGCCTGCTACGCTTTACAAAACGGCCGCGCCCCGCTTGTGACCGCTGTTTTTGCCATGGTACTAAATTTGATTTTAAGCTTTACCCTCGCCCCCGTTTTGGAAATCGGCGGCGTCGCGCTGGCTTCGGCAATTTCGATTAGCGCGGCGGGGCTGGGGCTGTTTATTTTGCTTCGGCGGCGACTTGCCGGGCACAGCATTTGGACATGGCCCATGACCGCAGACGCGCTTAAAATGCTGATTATGGCCGTGGCGGTTTTCTTCGCCGCGCGGTATACGCTGGACTTGGTGGAGGGAACGCTTAAACGCTACGACGAGGTCACCTTGCTTGTGCGTATTGCTTCCGTGGCCGTTCCGGCAGCGGCGGGTGTGGCGGTGTACATGGTTGGCTGCCTATTCCTTCGCGTGAAGGAGGCCCGTCTGGCACTGGAATATATGTGGGGGAGGCTTTATGTCGGCAAAAAAGGGAATTGACGCCGCAGCGGCATTGCTCCGCAAGCACAGGGAGATTATTCTATACCTGGTTTTCGGCGTGCTTACAACGCTGGTAAGCGCGGTATTTTATTTCCTGTCATCCTGGGGGCTGGGGCTTTCCGCGTGGCTTTCCACAGTGGTTTCCTGGATTTTTGCTGTGATCTTTGCATTTTTTACTAACAAGCTGTATGTATTTCAAAGCAAGGACATATCAAAAACGCGCACCATAAAAGAAGCCACATGGTTTTTCATCATGCGGCTGGTGTCCCTTGCGTTGAATGTGGCGATTATGTTTGTTTTCGTGGACTGGCTGGATTTGCACGAGCCTACGCTTTTTGTGATTGCGCAAATCATAGTCGTGGTGTTTAATTATGTCGCCAGTAAGATTTGGATATTTCGAAAATAAGTACCGAGCATTAAAATAAATCTGAATGCGTGCCTGTTTCCGATAAAACTAGAGTCAAGACACCTTTGTCGATTTTATAAATCAAAATCCAGTCATTTTGAATGTGGCAGTCCCTATATCCTTTTCGATTTCCTTTAAGAGGGTGGTCACGGTGTTGCGCAGGCAAAGATTCTCCATTAGCCAGCTTGTCCACAACCTCTTTTAGCAATGACATGTTGTATCCGCGTTTTTTCAGGGCTTTGTAAGCCTTTTTATACTTTGCGGTTGGTTGTATCTTATACATCTAAATCCGTCCACATTTCATCTGGGGTGTCGTAAATTTTCGTATCAGGACTAGCTATTTCACGTTCAACAGCGTCAAGATTCAGCTTACTATAGTCATGAAGATGCCCATATTCGCAAATGTACGAGCCATGCCCGTCATTTAGCTCTACAGGCAGGCGTTGTTTTACTTCAAATGGTAGCCCACGAACTAAACGAACCTGATGAAGCATTAAATTAAATGCCTCGCTTAATGTCAGGCCCAAGGACGCAAGAATTTCGCCAGCTTGTTCTTTTATCACCGAGTCTACACGAAGATTTATGGTTGTGTTTTTCGCCATATTGCTCAACTCCTTTATATTATGATAATATAAATTGTTTACAATGTCAACAAAAGGAGGGCTTAAAAATGCCTGAACCAAGAGCAGTTCACATCCTGTGGAAGGATGCCAGCATAGAAACGTCCCGTTTTATGGTGCTGTTCTATGCCACCAACAGTAAGATGAATAATTTATGGGATAATGTTACCGTAATCCTTTGGGGGGCGACCGTAAAGCTTGCGGCTGAAAACGAGGTCATTCAGGAAGAAATGAAAGTCGCCCAACACGTTGGAGTAAAATTCTCGGCATGTGCCAGCTGCGCCCGGCGGATGGGCCTTACGGAAAAGCTGGAAGAACTTGGCGTAGAGGTAGTCCCTTGGGTTGAGCCGCTGACGGATTTAATCAAAAACGGTGAGCCGATTATATACGCCTGATTTTTTGATTTTATATGTGAACCAATCTAAGCCTCGCGACTATTACATAGTGGGAGGCTATTTTGCATGACTAACATTGAAAATATTACAGCGGCGGATTTGGTGGACAACTACGGCGAGGCAGTGTACAGGCTATGCCGTAGCTTGACCCCCACGAAGGAAGACGCGGAGGATTTATTTCAGGACACATATGTAAAAGCCCTCGGGCAGATGCCAGAAAGGCACGAAAATACCAGAGGCCTTCTGTTTTCGACGGCAATATATTTGTGGAAAAGTCGTAAGCGGACATTTGCCCGGCGGGCACGGCTTGCGCCAGTTGCGCATTCAGACGAACTGCTAACGGCCTCAAGCGGCTTCAACATTGAGAGCAATCTTATAGCGCGGGAGGAGATTCGAACCCTTCGCGAGGAAGTGGCCGCCTTGCCGGAGAAATTCCGCATTCCGGTTATCCTGTATTACACGGTGGAGCTTAGCATATCGGATATTGCCTCCACACTGAGCCTCCCGGAAGGAACGGTCAAAAGCAGGCTGCACAAGGCCAGAAAGCTGATTAAGGAAGGGCTGATTAATAATGGATACGAACAATAGAACCCACAGCATAGACACGCTTCTTCGTGATGCCTTAAAAAGCACGGAAAGGCCCGATGCCGCATTGGTCGAAAGAGTCAAGGCAGAGCTGGCGGCGCAAAGCCACAACAAGCCGCAAGCCTGGCGCAGCTTTACAAGAAGCTTAACAAAGGCGGCAATAAATATCGCGGCGGTTCTTGCTATTCTAACGGTAATTGTGGGCGCGTGGTTGTACTTGGGCAATTTCGGCGAGCCTCGCGGCTTCACCGGGAATGAACATGCCACTTTGCCCGGGCCGGCGACTTACCTTGGGTCAGTGTCCACGGAAGACGGGCGGCAGGTGGAGCTTGTGGCCGTAAGCGTTTTCGACGATGTTGTGGATATTTATGTTACACTCACGGGATTTTCCCTTGTGAACGAGCATTTCAGCCTGTGGCACCGGATAGACGTTGTGGGCGCGTCACAAATTGAAAATGTTTTCCAGCCGAATGAAATCATAAGCCGCACCGACGATAGCATTACCATTCGCAGCCGCCGGATTTTTTCCCGGCCCGTTGCGGGAATGGAGCTACGGCACACGTTTTGGGGCTTCGCCTACAATATTCGCCAGCATTGGGGGCATGAGATTAATTTGGATGCGGACGAAATCACGGTACAGCCGCATATGCTATTTTTTGACGAAAATCCGCCATTTTTCACCGGCGGCACTCCCGAGGGTGTTGAAGTGATGCTTGAGCAAATGCAAACCACCGGCCTGCCCGTTTTACAGCCTCATTTGCATAATATTCCCTTTGATTTGGAGGGCATCGACGCTGTTATTTCCAGCATAGGAATAGTTGAGGGCCGGCTTCATGTGCAAGTGTATGAGCCATTCCCCCATGATGGCGACCGCTCATCAAGTTTCTCGATTCGCACCCAGGCGGATGAATGGGGTTTTGCGACATGGTGGCACAGAGGAATGCTGGACTTCCCCATTAATGATTACTTGCATGAATTTATTTTCATTGTGAATTTTGATGAAATCGAAACATACACCCTCTCCGGTTTTTTCCACAGAATGGATTTTGTTGACCTTGACCGTCCACTCATTTCCAATTTTATGGTGGCGGAGCACGAGACGGTGCATATGGCCGTTTACCCCGGTACCATAGGTGAATTGGGCATCACACAAATAAGGGTCAATCCCTTCTTCGTCCGATTGACGATTGAGACTGACCCTGCTGAATTCATTGACCCAACCGATTTCATCACTTTCCCCGAATTTATCATGACCAACCCCGACGGAACGAGATACACAACCACAAGTGCGGGCTTTGGCGGCCTAGAGGACATAGATGTCCGCGACAGTTATACTTCCTTGTCCCACGGCGGCCGCATATACCTGTTCTACACTATCGACGACGCTCCCTTTCAATCACTTCACGCGCTACAGAACTTAACCATGTCAATTGAAATAAACTATTAAAGAACGGCCCAAGCGTACTGATAAAGAGGGCGGCAGCGCGGGGAGTGAGGCGCGCGTCTAGCGCAGTCGTGCGATTAGTGAGACGAGCGAGGGATAGTGCCACCGCTGGGCTTGCTGCAAAGCAAGACCTGCACAGGCACTTCCCAAGCCGGTTCAATCATCGCATGACAAGCGTTAGCGCGCCCACTCCCCGCGCTGCCGCCCTCTTTACCAACACGCTTGGGACTCTCCCAAACTATTAATCCTTTGCCTTTGGCGAGGTGAGAAGTGCCGCAAGATACCCGAAGATTATGGCCACAGTCACGCCGCCGGCCATGGCGGTGAAGCCGCCGGTGATTACGCCCAGCAACCCGCGTTCATCGACGGCCTTTTTCACGCCCCGGGCCAGAATATTGCCGAAGCCCGGCAAGGGCACGGAGGCCCCGGCCCCGGCGAATTCCACCAGCCGGTCATACCATCCCAGCCCGCCCAAAATGCACCCGATTACAACGAAGGCAACAAGAATCCGTGCGGGGGTAAGCTTGGTTAAATCAATAAGCAGCTGCCCGATTACGCAAATCGCGCCGCCTATAATAAACGCCCAGAAAATATTCATGAAATGCTCCTTTCAATGGCCACGGCATGAGCGATTCCGGGAATGGTCTCGCCCTGCTGAATGGTGACAACGCTGTGCAACGCGCCGGTGGGCACAAATAGCATCTTATTTATTTCACCCTTTTTCAGCTTGTCGTAAAAATACGCCGCAAATACCGCGGCCGAGCAGCCGCAGCCGCTTCCCCCTGCGTGAACGTCTTGTTTTTCCCGGTCGTAAATAAGAAGCCCGCAATCGTTGTGACGGGATTTTATATCAAAGCCTTCGTCTTGCAGCAGTTGGATTAGCAAGGTCGAGCCGACTGTGCCCAAGTCCCCGGTGACGATAGCGTCATAGTGAGTGGGCAGCAAATTCAAATCGCGGAAATGCTTGGCGATTACGTCCGCGGCGGCGGGTGCCATTGCCGCGCCCATGTTGTTTGCGTCCTTTTGCCCCATGTCAACGATTGCGCCGGTTGTGGCGGCGGTTACATATGGGCCGTCGCCGTAGGCGGCCAGCAAAACCGCACCGTCCCCCGTTACCGTCCAGGAGGCGGTGGGGGCGCGCTGGGTCCCCAGCTCCAGAGGGAAGCGGAAGGTCTTTTCCGCGCCGCAGAAATGACTGGAGGCGTTGGCCACAACGTAGTCGGCAAAGCCGCCGTCAACAAGCATTGCGGCGAGGCTCATGCCCTCTCCCATCGCCGAGCAGGCCCCGAACAGCCCAAAAAACGGCCGTCCCGACGACCGCGCCCCATATACCGAGCCGCTAGTTTGATTAAGCAAATCCCCGGCAAAAATATAATTCACGTCGGCCATGGTCTTGCCGGACTTTTGAACGGCCAGCTCCACGGTGCGGCGCATGAGTTCGCTTTCAGCCTGCTCCCATGTCTCCTTACCGAATAATATATCCTGGGAAATTTCATCAAAATACGCCGCCAGAGGGCCATCGCCCTCCTTTTGCCCAACGATGGCAGCCGCGCTTATTATCGACGGCGGATTTGTAAACTTTACGCTGGCATCGCCATAGTGCTTTGTCATGCAAAACTTTCCTTTCGTGCTTGCCATTCCCTGCACCCTCAAATTTTAGTATCACCTATAAAAATTTTTTCATGCAGAATGCTCGAGAAATCGTGGGTCTAACGATTTAGTAATAACTTTGCAAGAAGTCTAATGTAGCACACGACTGTCACCGGTTTTGCGGGTGAAGCCGGTTCTGTCGAAGAATTCCAGCAAGGACAGCGCGAATTTTCGGGAGGCATTGGTTGCGTCGCGGAATTCGGCTAAGGTTACGCCGCCCTGTTCGCTGCTTTGCTGGCCGCCTTGTGATTTGCTTTCCGCCGGAATTTTGTTTTCCGCCAGGGCGCGGAAGATTTCCTTTGCCTGGGCCACCGTTTCGGCGGCGAATAAGATTCCCTGCTCCGCTGAAATAATTACCCCTTCTGTAAGCATGGCCGCCAGCACCTGCTCGGCGGCTTTTGATTTTTGAAGTAGCTCCTCGGGGGAGGGGGGGGTAAAGCCGCCTTGTTTTAGCCGTGACAGAATTTCGTCGCGGATAAGGGCCTGTTCCTTTGTATAGGTTATTTTGAAATCGCAAAGGGTTACGCGGCCGTCCGCCAAGCGCAGAATATCGTCGTAGAGTTGCAAAATTTTATCGAAGAAAGCGGGCTTTTGGCCGGGAAGGATTCGGCTGCGAAGCTCTTCTTTTTTTATGCCCGGCTGAAGGGGGTTCTCCTTGTGGTAGACTGAAAGCTGGGCGGATATTTTATCCCCCAGGGCTTTGCGATAATTTGCCTCAATAGCCGTTTGGGGGGCTATAAGCGTAATTCGTTTGTCTGCGATTAGGGCGGACAATTCTTCTTGCCAAGCGTTTTTATCCAAACCAAAGCGTTTTTGAACTTCCTCCAATGATGCAATGCCCGCGTCGGCTATGGCCTGCTGGATGTTTTCTCCAAGGCCGCCCTGCTCCAAGGTTTCCAGGGTTTTAATGGTTTCCGCCGCTTTTATTTTGCGGTGCTTTTTTGGGCTTTCGTTGAGAACCACTCCGCCGCCCACGGTTTCTGTCGGGGAGTAGAACCGCAACACAAAGGAATCCCCGCGCTTTACCGCCACCTCCGTTGCAAAGCGCAGCTGAGCGTAGCCCTCCGCGCCGGGAGTCAGCTTTGACAAAGCCGCATCCATGAGAACGGCCTTGCACAGGACATTTTTCGTGCCATAGTAAAAATGCAGGCGCGTGCCGGATTTTATTTCCCGGGGGCTGTCCTTGAGGGTTGAAAGCTTTACATCCAGCATCCGGGTGGGTTGCAGACTTCCCGGAAAAGCCAGTACGTCGCCTCGGCTTATTTCTTCCCGGCTTATCCCCGAAAGATTCACCGCCACACGCTGACCTGCGTAGGCCGTCCCCACAGAGCCGCCGTGGACTTGCAGATTGCGCACCCGCCCCTGTAGGTCGCCGGGGTAAATTTGAACCGTATCGCCGTTGTTTAACGCGCCCTCAATCAGGGTTCCCGTTACCACCGTGCCAAAGCCCTCCGAGGAAAACACCCGGTCTACGGGAATCCGAAAGGGCGCGGCTGTGTTTTTGGACGCCGCCAACCCGATTTTTTCTATAATAATATTTTTCAGAGAGTCAATACCCTGCCCTGTAAACGAGGACACGCAAGCCATGGGCGCGTCCTGTAAAAACGTATCCGCAACCGCAACCCGCACGTCCTCACTTACCAGCCCCAGCCAATCATCGTCAACCAAGTCGGTTTTTGTCAAAACGATTATTCCGTCCTTGGCGTTTAACAGCTGCAAAATACCTAAATGTTCGCGGGTTTGGGGCATTACGCCGTCGTCCGCGGCGATTACCAGCAGAACCAAATCTATGCCCCCCGCCCCCGCCAGCATGTTTTTGATAAACTTCTCATGGCCGGGGACATCTACAATTGATACCCGCCCGCCACCGGGAAGTTCCATGTACGCAAAGCCTAAATCTATCGTTATGCCGCGCTTTTTTTCCTCTTTCAGACGGTCTGTATCAATGCCCGTCAGCGCGCGGATTAACGCGGTTTTACCGTGGTCCACATGGCCGGCCGTACCGATTAGGATATGCTTCATATTCCAACCCGCTCCCGCGGCATGGTGCTCTGCTCAATGGATGGATTCAATTGATTCAGGCGGTTTACTATTATCGGGAAATCTTCCTTATTCATAGTACGTATGTCGAGAAGAAATTTATCGTCCGCCACACGCCCGATTATTGGAGATTTGCCTGTCCGGAAATGGCGTTCCAGAGCGTCGGGCGGCACCCCCGGAAGGGTAATGGCGACGGCATAGGATATGAGATTTTCCTCCGGCATCGCGCCGCCTCCGGCTTGGCTTTGGGACTTTATAACGGAAGCCGAAGAGGCCACAGTTGCGTTGCACAACGCGGCAAGCCCGCCGGCTTTTTCCAGAATTTCATCGGCTGTGGCGCAGAGCATTTGCAGTGTAGGGATTCTTTGAACGACTGCTTTCGGGTTGAGATAAAGCTTCAGCGTGGCCTCCAGTGCGGCGAGGCACAGCTTGTCTATGCGGAAAGCCCGGGTCAGGGGGTGTGATTTCATTTTTGCAACCAAATCGGCTTTGCCCACGATGATTCCGGCCTGGGGGCCGCCAAGAAGCTTGTCCCCGCTGAAGGTAACAATGTCCGCGCCGGCCTTTATGCTGGAAGCAACAACCGGCTGGCCATGAATGCCGTAGGGCGCGAGGTTCAAAACGCAGCCGCTTCCCAGGTCTTCGATTAAGGGGATGCCGTGGGCGCGGGCGGTTTCGGCCAGCTCTTCAACAGACGGCTTGGACGCAAAGCCGATTATCGCGAAATTGCTGGTATGCACCCGCAGAATCGCCCCTGTTTTTGCCGGGTCGATGGCTTTTACATAGTCCGGAATATGGGTCTTATTGGTTGTGCCGACCTCCACCAGGCGGCATCCGGATTGCTCCATTACGTCGGGAATCCTGAAGGAGCCGCCTACTTCCACCAGTTCGCCCCGGGATATTATCACTTCATCCAAATGGGGGCTCCGGGCCACTGCCGACAGTGCCAGCAGAACCGCCGCCGCATTATTGTTCACAACTATGGCAGCCTCCGCGCCGGTTAGCTGAGTGAGCAAGGCTTCAACGTGTACATACCGGCTGCTTCGTTTTCCCGCCGATATATCATATTCCAGATTCGAATAACCTCGCGCGGCTTCCTCTATGGCGGACAATGCCTCCGCCGCCAGCGGGGCGCGGCCTAAATTCGTGTGCAGAATAATTCCCGTGCCGTTTATCACACGTTTTAAGCAAGGCTCTTGACCGGCCTCAAACTGCCGCAGCCCTTCCCGCGCCAAATCTTCAAGGGCGGGGATTTCACCGGCAGCACCGCTTTGAATTTCCCTGCGTAATTTATCCAGCACCCTTCTCGCGGCCAGCGTAAGGGCCGGTGACGGCTCGTGCGCCGCAAACACAGGGTGGCTTAGCAATTCATCCATCTTGGGAATCTTCCTAAGCAAGCCATTAATTAGAAGAGACATTTTCAGCACCAACTTTCCATATTTTCTCATCCTAGTGTCCCATCCGGCAAAAAAGCGGAGAGGCCGCCCTAAGTTCTTGGGACTGAGGAGCGGGAATGCTCGCGCTAACGCTTGACATGCGATGATTGAGACTGCTCGGGAAGTGCCTGTGCAGGTCTTGTGCCAAGCCCAGCGGTGGCACTAGCCCTCGCCTGCCTCACTAATCGCACGACTTCGCTAGGCGCACTCGCCATTCCCGCTCCTCAGTCCCAAGAACTTAGGGCGGCCTCTCCGCTTTTTTGCCGGATGGGACACTAGCGAAGTTCGATAAAGTCAGCGACATAACCAAAGGAAGAAATCCATGAAACGGCGAATATAGCGGAGACTCCGGTAAGCTTAAGGTTTCGGGCGGTATCAAGCTCGGCGAGGGTTATGTTTAACGCCGACATTAGCGCGTAGGGGTCTGCTACAGACAATGTACCCCTCTCACCAAAATCTGCGATAACGGGCAACAATGACAAATACTCGGGGGCGACGGTAAATCCGGCGTCAACCCGGTATTCACTGTCAAAGCGTAGCCCTATGCTTACGTCGCCGCCTAATTCTATTTGTCCGGAAAACTCCGCTTCCGCAAAAAGCTGATGGTAGATTTCGCTGTTTTTCATATACACCTGGGAGGATTCAATGCGGGTAAGGCGAAGCCCCAAAAATTCGTCTCCAACACGCAATTCAAGGGGCTCTATTGTCCTGTCTCCATTGGTGACGAGTATAAAATCCGCCGGCACCAGCTCCCAAAAGTCAGCGTCTGTATCATCTGCAACCCCCGTAAGCTCACCAAACACAGAGCCCCTGTCTACGAAAATGAAATACTGAATCACAAAGTTATCAAATACGGCAGTCACATTATCCAGCCACTGATTGCCGAATCGGTCTTCCGGCACACCCTCTCGGTTGATTTCAAGCAGTTCAAAAATTTCGTCAACGCTGTTTGTCAAACTAAAAACAGGAATATTAATGCCCTCCAAAGCGGCAAAAGGGAACAAATGAAAATACCCCGGATAAGGGTGGAAAACCGCAGACGGGGGAGTCGGCGAGTGCCGAGAGGAGTTAATTTCTATATATCCGGAGGCGGTTATCGGGGCATATATGCCCTCTATAGGCGCGACGGAAAAATCAAATTGAAATACAGCGTTATTTGAATTGCTTGCACAGGCCGGCAAAATTACCATCAGCCCCAAAAAGCAAAATAGGATTAGAGTTCTTTTCACCATATCACCTCGCAAAGTCCGGAGCTTCATTATGGCACAAGCATTCGGATGGTTTCAAGTGTTGCACCTGATATCCACAGAAATCAATTTTCATCGGTCTTGGGGGCGCGGCCGGTTTCGCTTGCTGCGCGGTTGCCTATGCTCCGCTGGTGTCCCGGGAAAGTGCTGACTCCGCGCTTCTGGAGCGCGTCGCCTAGCCCTTTCGGCCGGGCCAATGCGCTGCGCGGCAACGCGAATCAGCTTCGCTGAAAGCCGACCGCGCCCCCAAGACCGATGAAAATTGATTTCCGTGCCTGATATCAGGTGTAAAAGTTCTACTCAAATATTTAAAGAAGTATTTACAAGAATTTGTCTGTATGCTAATGTGGCTTAATGTTGATGATATTTTCTAATAATCCTGTCGTAAGTGATAAATACCCCAAATTAACACGGCTTGCGGACAGTGATGTCCATGGAGTGTTTGCGGCGGTGCGCGATGCGGTTCACAAAGGGGCGCGGTTGGTAAGCCATCCGTTAAGCGGAAGCGTTAAGCCGAACGAATCGCCATACAAAAGCGTAGCGGTAGACATTGTAACCGGGGAGTGGGCATTGGATTTTAAATCTCTGCAAATAATAGAAGACGCGATAACCACTCTGGCCAAGCTGCCGCGCAAGCACCGGGAATACACCGCACAAATGCTAGAGGATTTTCGCGTAATAGATTTGGACCTAATAGAAAGCGCGCTATAAACTAGAGAGGGTGCATACAATGTATGACATACTGATTGTCGGCGGAGGGCCCGGAGGAATGACAGCGGGAATATACGGAAGCCGGGGCCGTTTAAAAACCGCTATTATCGAAAAAGGGCGGACGGGCGGCCAGGCGGCCACAACAATGGAAATGGAAAACTATCCCGGATTCTTCGAAAAAACCAGTGGCCCGGACGTGATGGATAAATTTCTTGCCCACGCGAAGCACTTTGGGACGGAGATTATCAAGGGGCAGGCCACGGAGGTTGACCTTGAGGGTGAAGTCAAAAAAGTTACCATCAAGTCCGGCGAAACATATGAGGCCAAGGTGGTCATTTTGTCGCCTGGTTCGCAGCCGCGCACTTTGGGCGCGAAGGGTGAGGGCCAGCTCCGGGGCAAGGGCGTTTCCTATTGCGCCACCTGCGACGCGGATTTCTTTGAGGAGCTGGATGTAGTTGTAGTCGGCAACGGCGATGCGGCCATTGAGGAGGCCATGTACCTGACCAAGTTTGCCGAAACCGTAACGGTAATCGTCATTCACAGCGAGGGTATCCTTGACTGCAACAAAAAGTCCGCCGAAAAAGCCTTTGCCAATCCAAAAATCAAATGGATATGGAACTCCACCATCGAGGAGATTCAGGGAGAGGAAATCGTGGAGGGCGTCGTGCTTAAAAATATCCAAACCGGTGAGCTCACCCCCATGGAAACAAACGGCGTGTTTGTATTCATCGGTTCGATTCCCAGCACGGACTTCCTCAAGGG
>WQSB01000056.1 GCA_009788085.1 Defluviitaleaceae bacterium | reverse complement strand
CGCTTCGCGAGCCAGTTGAATTCCGAGCCGGTTCCGTTTGGCAGCGGCTTTGGCTCCGTTGAAACCCTTTACTCGTTTAGCTCGCTGTTTAACGGCGTGGCCATGCGTGTTCCCGTCGGCATGGTTGATGTCATAGCCGGCCTGGATGAGGTTTTTGCGGTTTCTCCGGTGCTTATTCCCGCGTCCTTGCAGGATTTGGCGGCAATAGCCGAAGGCACCTTTGAAAATATTGCCTCTGGGAATAACCCTCAAGCTTTCAGCAATATCTTCCCTCCCGGCAATAACACTGTGTCTGACGAAAGCTGGTTTGACCCGGATTGGTTTGGCGGTTACGGCGATTTCCGCGAAACAAGAAGATATATACCGCATCATGAATTTAACTTCGGTGCAAGGTATCTGTTTAATCTTGACTATATCTGGGACAATATGGGCATTACCGGAGAAGGCATAAGAGTCGGTATCCTTGATTCGGGCATTGACTATCGTCACCCCGCCTTTGCGCACATGCTTCGTCCTACCGCGGTAGGCACGGGCTTTGTAAACCGCGGCGGCACTTACTACTCACTGCCCGGCGGCAACTTTACCGGCACATCAAATAACCGCTATGCCGGCAGAGGCACCAGCCCAATGGAAGATATTAGCCCAGGAACTCATTCCAACCACGGTACCCACGTTACCGGTACTGTAATGGGCATGGCTCCCGATGTTCAAATTTATGGCTTTAAAATTTTAGGTGGACGCACTGGCTCCTGGGATGACGAGGCCGGCTTGGCCAATGTTGGCCCGTTGCGCGCTCTTGAGTATGCTTACTATCTCAATCTTGACGTGGTAAACAACTCTTGGGGCTTTGTGGGTCAAACCAACCATCCTTGGTTTGCTTTCTCCTACGCAACCAATGTCGGCAATCTGGCCGGCATGATATCCACCGACGCCGCGGGCAACGCGGGTATGGGTGATACCCGTGCCCCTGCTGACCTTGGCGGCTGGTTCTCCCTTGGCGGCGGCGCGTCCTCCGCTTCGTTGGGCATAACCGTTGCGTCAAGCATGGGCGGCGGCCGGATGATTAGTTCCATTCCAACCACAGTTGGCAGCCACTCCATTACGCTTGCTCATGACGGCGGCCAAGTTGGCGGCCCGGATGAGGTCTTTGGCTATACCCTTAGCTATGTATGGATTGGCGGTATGGCACTGGAGTACCCCGTCACCGCTGAATTTGTTCAGGAATTTAAGGACTATCATCTTGACGGCGAAGATTTAACCGACGGCGTATTGGTTATGCGTCGCGGCCAGCTATTTACCGCAATGGTTTCCTTTGCAACGCAATTGAACGCATCTGTCCTGATTGCCGTAAACACTCAGCCCGGTGCTACCTTTGGAAACCCCACGGATATACGAAACCCCAATAATCCCTTCCATACGCTTATGGCAACCCAAGCTACCGGGGAACTCGTTTGGGGAATACCTCCCGCCAATACTGACATTGAAGATACTGACGTAACCACAGGTTATATTGAATTTGGAACACTCTCGTTTGTAGCACCGCCGGTAGTAAAAACCCCGTCATCAAGCATTGGCCCCCTTGGCCCTGTGGCCCCCGGCGGCAACTTTGACGACGCATTTATGCATATTTTGCCCGATATCACCGCACCGGGCAACGATATCGTATCTCTTAACACCATCACTCACGGTACGCGCATAGACGACCGTCACTATACGCCGATGGGTGGCACATCTATGGCCGGTCCCGCTATTGGCGGTATAGTCGCGCTGTTGCTTGAGCGTTTTGACCCCGACCGCCAGAACCTTGAAACCCGCGCAGTCGAAATAAAAGCAAGATTAATGCAAACCGCAATTCCTCTTGCCGACGCCGCAGGTTATTACAGCGTATTGCAGGTTGGCGCGGGCATGGTCAACCCCATTGGGGCACTTGAAACCCCCGGGTTTGCAGTAATCAGGCATTACATTCCCTTCCCGCTGGGCTTAGGCATGGGCGACATGGAAGGTATTCTGCTTCCTCCGTTTAACCAACAGGTTAGTCTGGAATACAGATACATGGCTCCGCACTACATGGCTTCCATGTCCTTCGGGCGTGTTACTGTAGAGGAAGGTGTCCAAACCAACTCTCACGCCATTCCGTTGGAAATCCTCGGAGACGGCGCATGGTCATTCGACGGAGTTGACTGGATACTGCCCTCCAATATGCTTGCCAACCCCGCCACAGGTGGATGGGGCGGCAACTGGGGCCCACGTCTTAACCATACCGTTACAGGCGTGAGTCATACTGTAGCACACGCGGGCGGCAACAATTTCCTCGTGCACTTGACCCATGACGGCGTTATGGAAAACAGAGGCTTTGCTCAAGGGCATATGTGGTTTGCCAATAGCTACGGAGACGAAATTTTCGTGACCTTTGGTGCCTACTTTGACATCGAAGTGCCACCGCCGCCGCCAAGAAACTTGGCACCCATGACCACAGACGTGGGCATTTGGCGTCCGATTATTTCTAACTATGTAACCACTTACTTCAACTTCGGCGATATAGCCGCAGACCCAAGGTCTAACCCGTGGCACGGGCCGCTTCCTTGGCCTTGGGATTTCCCGGGTACAGATAGTGAAATGATTTTGACCCGCTCCAACATGTCCGGTATAACCTTCGGGTTCCACGACCTTGACCCGGAAGATAACTCACCGGCCGGCGCACCCAACAGACCAATACGAATGTATGTCGGGCCTGCAGGAACGCCGTTGGATAGCAAAATGTTCTCCGGTCAGTTTGCCGGCGTAGGAGGCAACGGCCTCAGAATGTCAGGCAATGCCGTGAGTTCTGTGATAGGCGGGGATAGATGGACTATGGGAGCTTTCCCAGAAGGGCTTTGGGTTGACTTTGGCACCCCCCTTAGCACGGGACTGCACTCCCTGACCATGGTTGTTGTTGACACCGATTGGCCGGAAAACAGCCTTGTAATGCCAATGGGTAATTTCTACGTTACGGATGCGCGGCCAACTGTGACCTTTGACGATAGTGAATTCACCATCCAAGAAGGCGACACTGCCGTAACCATAAGCGGTCAAATCCACAGCCCGGCAATTGAAGCAGCAATGAGTTATGGGCTGTATGGTGCGCAACCGCTTACGGTTGTTGGAGGCGTACTTGTTCCTACAATGGTGCCGATAGATTACAACTTTGCACCGTTGCATATGCCTGCGTTAGGCAATGTTTTGATTACCCCCCTTGCCGGCAACACCACAGGAGAGTTCTTCATCAATCTGCCCCTTACCCCTTGGGTGCCGTTTGAAACCCATGTGCAAGTCAGCGCGACGACAATGGACGGCAACGGCTGGAGGTTTTTCGGCGGTTCGTTCGGACGAGACAGTGCCGTGCATCTGTCTCTGCCCGCAAGCTTTGAAATTGTAAACCAAGGACTTATTAATTTACTGGACGCATTGGATGAGCTGGACCGCTATATCGCGTACGCAGAGGCACTTGACGAAGCGGATTTCACCGAGTTTAGCTGGATACGTTTGCAAGCGGCTCTTGAAAATGCGTTACCGGTTGCGGACGGGTATGTAGTTCCGTTGACATTTACTATAGTTCGGTCTGTTCTTATTCCGTTGCAGGCTGCACTGGACACTATGGTTTACAACTTGACAGACGTTGACATGACAGACCTGGAAGCGGCAGTAGCCCACGCACAATCGCTTGAACGCGCGCATTTTAGCCGCCAAGGCTGGATAGCGTTGCAGCTCGCGATTGACTATGCGTTGCTTGTACTTGCCGATATTGAATACGACGCAGACGCCGTCAGCGAAGACCGCATACTTGCCGCTACCACCACCCTTTGGAATGCTATAAACAACCTTGTTGTGCTTATTGATTGGAGCGGGCTTAATACCGCCATAAGTCAAGCACATGCCATAGATTTGAGCAGCCTTTCGCGTGCAGTTCGGATGGCATTCCAAAATACACTTGCGGAGGCTGAGGCATTACTTGACAGCGCGGACGCCACGCAAGAGCAAGTCGATGCTGCCACGGAAACCCTTTTGGAAGCAATTGCAAATCTTACGGCGGAGGTAGGCACTCCCCCCGAAGACGAAGTGATTATTCCCGACCCGGAAATTACCCCGGGTATTGTATGGGGTGCGCTGGACGCAGCCCTTGCCGAAGCAACACGTATAGAGCGCGGTAACTTTGGCCGCGCCGCTTGGATTGCCTTTAACTTGGCACGCGAAAACGCGCTGGAAGTACGCGCTTACGCAAATGCCACGCAAGGTGTAATCGACTCAACGACAGCTACCCTAAGGGCAGCAATTAACAATCTTGTAGGTTCTGCTCCCCCTGCAATTCCAGGCCTTCCGCCGGAAGTAATCATTCCCGAGCCGGAAATCGCGCTCAGACCGGAGGTTACACCCAGGCCGGAAGTTACACCAGGCGTAACATGGGCTGTGCTGGATGGAGTTATTGCCGAAGCTGTGTCTATAGAGCGCGGTAGCTTTGGGCGTGCGTCTTGGTCTGCGTTTCAACTCGCGCTTGCAAACGCGCAGGAGGTACGCGCTTCCGCAAATGCCACGCAAGGTATAATTGACTCAGCAGCAGCTACCCTCAGGGCAGCAATTAATAATCTGGTTTAATTAGCAGGAACTGCCGGGGGTTGCAACCTATCGGCCCCCGGCAAGTTCTTATAAGGAGGAAACAGAAAAAAATGTTAGCCTATAAAAAGAAAAGAAAGCTAACTATGGCAGTCATAGCCTTTATGCTTACATTTATTGTAGGCGCGGCATTTGCCGCCCAGCAAGGCGCGCTTCAGGTTGGCGGTGGTATTGGTGTGGGAGTTCCCAATTTGCGTGTGCAGTGGGTTTCTACAGACCTTGATACAAATACCCCGGTGGTTGGTACTGCCACTACCAACGTAGCCCGTATTGTTAATTTTATGGGCAGACCCGGAGCAGCAGCGATGGGCGAAATGGGTATAGACGACAGGCTTGAATGGGCTATCGGCTTTACCGGCGCAGGCACCGTTACCCTTAACGCGACAGCCCATAACTACGGTTCATTGCCTGCTGAGGTTGCCGCCCCAACCCATTTTTCCTGGGATGACCCCTTTTCGGATTATTATAATATGTTTACGATAACCTACACTATGACCGGCACAACAGGTACTGCTACCAGTGGCACTTGGCCTGTAACGCTTCAACCGGGCGAAACCGTAGATGTGCGAATTACCGTAAACTGGAATGGCGGCTTCCCACCCGGGGGATATTTTCCTTTAGAAGACCCCCCGTTAGACAATAGGGGAGATGAGATTGGATTAAGAACAACACAGTCAACACCGCCTCTTAACTGGACTACCGACAACTGGCTTCCAGGCTTGGGCATCGGCCTTATGCCGGGCGACCCTGTCGGAACACAGCCACTCTACAGATGGGCCAACAGCTTCTTCTTTAACCTAGTCTACACAGTTGCTCCCTAAAGTCATTTATTGTTTACCGCCTCAAACCAATAAAGCAAACCATGAGTTAATCGTGGTTTGCTTTGTTGGATAGAGGCATTTTAAGGGCGGAAAAGGAAAGGGGTGAGGGCTATTCGCAATTTGACATTGACCGTAACGGTATGCGCGGTTGTGGTGCTTTTAAAAGTTGCTTTTATTCTGATGCCGGTTGCCGGCCTTGTTCAATTTAATATGGTTTTTCGTCCTCTTGTATTTGCGGTGCTTGCCGCTTTAACCTTTGCCCTCATGGGCGTTGACGCACGTTCCGTGCGCGGCGCGTATGCCGTAAACCTGATGGCGGTTTTGTCCGTGGGTATGCTGGGTATGGCTTTTCTTATTTTTTCGCTCTTGTTTGGGATAATTATTAATCCGATGGCACCAAGCCCGGCTGTAATACTCAACAATTTTTGGAATCCCGGCGCGGCGGTGGCTTTATCCGCATACATACAATACAGGCTTATTAAAAATGCGGACAAGCAGCAACAAGCCAATGCGGTTGCCGTTTTAACCATGATTTTTGCCTTAATCTATATGGGCGGTATGCGCGTGCTGGCCGACGGGGGCAGCATGTCGGCAGAAATATTTTTTGTTTCAATTTTCAGGCCGCTTGTTATCAGTGCGGCCGTAAGCTATTTCGCAACTAGGGGGAGCTTTTTATCCGTTGTTTTAGTAAATGCTCCATATGCTATGATTTTATATTTTCTGCCCTTTATTCCGGATGTTTCGGCAGTCACTTTAGCCTTGCTGATTAGCGGTGCTTTGTTTATTTCGGTTATTATTTGCCATTTTGTCACCAATGAAAAAAGCCGTGCCGTACGGGTGCGCGAAAAACGACTGGCCAGGTATGCAAAAAAGCCTGTTTTGGGATATGTAAGCTTGGCGGGAGGTATAATAACGATTATTGCGTTTTTCGCGGGGGCGTTTACGATTTACCCTGTTGTGGTTTTAACCGGCTCTATGGAGCCTACCCTTGCGCGGGGAAGCTTGGCTCTTGTTGAAAGAGTCCCCCCCGGCGAAGCCTTTGAAAGAGTCGGCGAAGGGTATGTTATTCATTTTACAAGTAACGGCGTCCCTTTCATTCACAGGGTTGTGGCGCATTGGTATGACCCTCAGGGCCGGAGGCATTACATAACGCAAGGCGACGCGGGCTATGGTCCTGACCCTTTCCCGGTACCCCCGGATGATGTGCGGGGCATTGCAAGGGCAACATTGCCGTTTTTGGGTTATCCGTATATATTTTTTTGGTCTGTCATTAGGGCATTTGGTTAAGCTTAAAGGGAACGGAAGTGAAGCATGGATATTATTAAAAAGGAAATGTCCGGGCTAAATACGCCGATGCGAATGATTATCCTTTCATCGTTTCTGCTGACAGTGTTAGTAATAATTGCTTTGTTTTTTTTGGCTGCGCACATGCGGGAGGATGAAATTATAACGGTTTCCGGCAGCGCGGGTGTCGATTTTAGGGTGTTTTACATGGACAATGAGTTTTTTGCGGAAAATCCGGTTCCACACACCCATGACATGGGCTTTCTTATGTCCTTTACGGATTTTATTGAGGTGGACAGCACCTTTAATGTCCGATTTCATGATGCCACGGAAATTTTATACAGATACAATGCCGAGTATCATCTGATTATCCGCTACATGGGCTCCATGAACGGTGTCACACATCCGATAGTTTTCCGGCAAATCATGCCTCTTTCATCGGCAAGGGGCAGCGTTTTTGCTGACAGGCTTGACGGGCCGAGCGGCACTTACATCATTTTCCCCAAGAACTATACAGACATTTATTTGGAGTTTATCGCCGTGCAAACCCAGCTTATGTATGACGAAAATGTTATCGCGCAGGGGCTTAGGGGCTTTTCGGCGGAGCTTTTAATTGACTTTTCGCTTACGATAATCGCACCTGAGCTGGGCATTACGGAAACCGCATCCACGGGATACCGCATGTCCCTTTCCACGGAAATTTTTACGCTTTTACAAACGGGCAACGCGGCGTCTTCCTTTATCAACAATATAAATCTCAGCCAACCTCCGCCCCGGGTGACAATGCTTATGGCAATTTTATTTGTTGCCGCAGCCGCCTTAAGTGTTTACGGACTTGTAACGGGCATTCAAAATCATTTGGCCGACGCAAATCCAATACGCCGGGAGGCCTTGCATATCCTTAAAAAGTATTCCAATGAAATTGTGGTATCTGATATGCCTTTGCCGCTTACCTACTACAGAACTATGAAGGTCGGAGCTTTTGACGACCTGTTAAGGCTGGCGATTAACCTGAACAAGCATATAATGTGCCACCACAACAGCGAAATGGCAGAGTTTGCCGTGGTTGTGGAAGGAAATGTTTACTACTTTAAGATAACCTACGGCACAAACGGCGGAACCACGCCCGCTTTGCCGGAGGAGCACGAGGAAGAGCCTGTTCCGTCCATTGATTCAGAGGAATAGCCGGGAGGTGCGGCCATGCGTGGCGTAAGAAATAAGAGAAACCTGATACTGTTGGTAGTTATCTTCGCGCTGGTGTTTATTGTGGGCGTTGCGTATGCTTTTTCGCCGAGCGTGCTGGAGGTTCATGTAGGGGTTTCCATTCCCGTTGAGATAGAGACAGATGAATACCCGGAATTTTTTTACCCGCCGGAAATTACGACCGGGCCGGCCTTGTATGTACGATTAGAACCATATGAGGATTAAGGCGTCAGTCTAATTTAACACTCCCCCAAGGCGGATGAAAATTGATTTCCGTGCCCGGGTTGGGCTTTGCTGGACATTTTCTAAGAAGACTGCTAATATTGTGGCAAAAGTTTAAGTGCTGCCTGGCGCATGGCGGCAATAGAAAGGCGAAAATTCGCGCAGATGATTAATCTGCAAGCGAATTCACGCCTTTCTTTGTCGCACCAGCCGACACGGCCGCGAGCAAACGTAGCAGTCATGGGGTTTACGGGCCCGGCGCACACCTTTGGCATTTGATGCCTTTCACAATGCAACCCACTATAACTGAAATTGCTATAATCATGAAGGGATTGTTTCAAATTGGAAACTGCTGCGATTATCACGCTGGTGATACTTGGCGTGTTGCTTATTTTATTTATAGCGGATGTGTTTCATATAGTCACTACGTCGATTTTGGCCTGTCTTGCCCTTGTTGTGTCCGGGGTGATTCCGTTTGGCCTTGCCTTTGCCGGGTTTTCCAGTGACATTTTCTTTTTGATTACGGGAATGATGATTGTGGGCAACGCCCTCTTCGCAACGGGAGTCGCCCAAGTGGCGGGTAAAAAAATAATCTCTATTGTGGGCACAAATGAGAGAATTTTCTTGCTGGCCATTATTTTAATGTGCCTGCCCATTTCCGCGTTTTTGACCAATACCGCCACCGTTGCTATGATGCTTCCCGTTGCCGCAGCCGCCACCGCAGCCTCCGGGGGCAAGTTTACCAAGAAAAATACCTATATGATGGTTGGGCTGGCCTCTGTTTCCGGGGGTGCGTTGACCCTTGTAAGCTCCACTCCCCAGCTGATTGCCCATGAAATATTGCAAAATCAAGGACATCAGGAGCTTGGTTTCTTTGACATAAGCATTGCCGGCGCGCCCATTGCGATTTTAATAATCCTATACGCGCTTTTTGTGGCCTATCCGTTACAAAAAAAATTGCTTAACTTCCCCGAGGTAACAGAAGAGCCGCCCACGGCGGGCGCACCCGGCGACGTCAATCCGGAAGAAAAGAAAAGCGTTTTTAAAATGTGGGTGTCGGCCGGGGTGCTGGTATTTTGCGTTTTTGGGTTTATCATGGGGTCGATTTTGGACAACTGGCTCACACCGGGCACGATTGCTTTAATCGGCGCGACGGCCTGCGTAATTTCCGGCTGTATGACACAAAAGCAGGTCTTTCAAAAATTGGACTGGACTTCGATTATCGTAATTGGGTGCTCGTTTGGTTTTGCCAACGCACTGGACCACAGCGGCGCGGCGCGTTATATCGCTGAAGGTGCGGTCGGCCTTCTCGGCGACGGAGTAACCCCTTGGCTTTTGGGCATCGTGCTGGTGTTCATCGCGATGGTTTTGGGCAATTTCATGTCAAACACGGCCACGGCGGCATTGCTGATTCCAATCGCAATCGCTATGGCTTTGGCTTTGGATTACAATGTCACCCACATGGCATTAATTGTGGCTATCGGAGCGAATATCAGCTTCTCTACGCCGCTGGCCTCCCCTGCCCTAACCATGACTCTCCAAGGCGGATACCGATTTAAGGATTATATTATCATTGGCGGGCTGTTTAACCTGCTGGCGTTCTTGGCGGTTATAATGGTGATTCCGCTTATATTTATGCTTGTGTAAAAAAATCCGAGGGCAGGTGATTGGCAAATGAATCTAAGCAAATCTAAATTCTGCGCAGGACTGCAATGCCCTAAAATCCTGTGGATGGATAATCATATGCCCGACCGGTTCGACAGCTCCGTTGTTAATAACAGCTTGACGGAAGACGGCAATGCGGTAGGTGATTTAGCAAAGGGGTATTTTAGGGCGGATGTTATCGCGGGGGCCTCGTTTGCGTGGGACGGGAATTTTTGCAGCGTAGACCTGCTTCGCCGCGTGTCCGGCGGATATGAGCTGGTCGATGTTAAGGCTTACGCCGTATCCGAAGGCAGCCAAACAAAAAATGTTAAACCCCTTTATATACAAGATATGGCCTATCAGGTTTATGTACTTAACAAATGCGGAATAAATATCAAAAAGGTCTCTATTTTGCAATTGAACCGGAATTATATCCGCCAAGGGGAGCTGGATATCCACCGGTTGTTTGTTATGATTGACTGCACGGATTTGGTTTTTCGCAGGCAAAAAAACATAGAAAAGCGAGTCGGAAAAATCAGGGCAATCGCAACCGGCGAAAGTGAGCCTATTTTTCAAACCGGCTCACGCTGCAACAATCCTAATGAATGCGGGTACAAAAACTGGTGCTTCCGGCATCTTCCGCATGGTTCAGGAAAGCAACAGCAGCAGGCATCTGCCATTGCAGAAAACCTGAAGCCTCATATTAATAAAAAAGCCATCCGCGATTTCCTATCCACAGTGCGCTATCCGCTGTACTATCTGGATTTTGAAACATTTCGGCAGCCCGTGCCTTTGTGGGACAACCTTTCCCCCTACACACAAATCCCTTTTCAATATTCGGTTCATATACAGCAAGAGCCTTGCGGCGAAGCCATGCATAAGGAATTTTTAGGAAAGGAATGCGTTGACCCGCGCCGCAATTTGGCAGAGCGGCTTTGCAAAGATATTCCGATGGATGTTTGTGTTTTGGCTTACAATATGTCCTTTGAAAAGGGCAGACTAAAATATCTTGCGCGGATTTTCCCGGATTTGGCACCGCATCTGATGAACATTCATGACAATATGGCTGACTTGGCTTTCCCCTTCCAGTCGGGCGCGTATTATTGCCCTCAAATGGGATGCTCGTATTCCATCAAGGTTGTGCTGCCCGCGCTGTTTCCCGATTCCCCTGAGCTGAACTACAGTTCCCTGTCCCTAATTAAAAACGGAGGCGACGCTATGGCCGCTTACGCCACCTTGCACAAGCAGCCGCAGGAGGAAGTCCCCAAAATACGCGAGGCATTGCTGGCTTATTGCAAGCTGGATACTTTGGCAATGGTGAAAATATTGGAAAAATTGTACGATATGGCAAAGCTTACTCCTTCTTAAAATGATAGCCTGTCCCTTTTTCATTCTTTTCAAGAAGCCTTGCTACCTTCCATTCTTCCAAGTCGCCCTCGTCTATTATATTTGTGATTACTTCAATAGGTAGCCCCGTCATGGAGTGCAGGCTCATTGCGTTTAGGCCGCGTTTTTCCCACAGTAGCTGACGCAGCTGGCTTATCTGCTCTTCCCTTTCCTTTGCGCATTTCGGACAGCATTCGGGGGGAAGCCCTATGTCAATGGTGAAAAATTCCTTGCAACGCTGACAGCGTAGTTTACGTAATTCGCTCAAGATGTATCCCTCTCTTTCTGACGAGATTCTATCATATAGTAGCTGACCTATTCAAGCGGAACAAATCCTCCGGGCTGTCGATGTCTATAAAATCCAAGGGGGATTCCGCCTCAAAGGTAAGGCATGAATCCGGGTGGGCGGCGCGGATTGCACGGCCTCCGGTGTCGCCTGTTTGCGCCAGCAGCTCTTGACGAAAGCGTGCCGGGAACAACACCGGGGAACAGGGCTTACCCAACACCGTGGGATAAATGATTTGAGCCGGGTTTTCTTTTGCCAGCCCGAACAGCCGCTTTAGACTTTCAAAAGTCAGACGGGGCTGGTCGGCGGTTAAAAACAAATACGAGTCAGCCGTTGCCGCCTGAAGCCCTAGTTTCAGGCTTTTACTTTGCCCATCCTCGGGGCTGGTGTTTTGTACGACGGTTACGGTTTCCGGCACAATGGCAAAACAAAGCCGCGCCGGGGTAATAACCAGAATTTTCTCCCGGCACGGCAAAGAGTCGAGCAATTCTATTGCTCGGTTAAGCAAGGTTTTACCCTCAAATTCAATCAGCAACTTGTCCTCGCCCATTCGCCGGGAAAGCCCCGCCGCCAACATAATCGCGCTGATGTTCATTTGTGCAGTGCGTTTTCGCGTTTTAGCTTAACTTGCTTGCTTAATTGGCGGGGAACAGGCTGACCGCCGCCCATGATGCAACCACCGGGGCAGGCCATAACTTCAACTAAGTCATACTGCACTTCGCCTTTTTCCAATTTTTGCATCAGTTCAGTGGCGTTGGCTAGGCCGCTTACGCTTACTGCTTTTATATCTGTGTCCAAATGGCTCGTAATCGCTTTGGCTACACCGCCCGCAGCTCCAAAATGCAGTGCATCCATTGAGGCTTGACCAAAGGGTTCATCTGTTTTGCTTGGTTGGCAGTCAGCAAGTACAATTCCTTGCTGTTTAATTAAACAGGCCAGCTCTGAAGTTGTAATGACATAGTCAACATCTGGTTGAGTTTCATTTTTCTTGGCAGTGCAGGGCATAACCGAAACGATTACGACGCGCTCCGTTTCTTTATAATGCGCTCTGATTGCCGCCCCAAGCATCTGATGAGGCGAACGACAGGTGGATATGTTTTCGGCGAACTGTGGATATCGGTCTTCACAGAAGCGCACCCATGCCGGGCAGCAGCTTGTCATCAGAGGGAGATTTTCTCCCGAACTAAGCCTGTGGAGCAGTTCTTCGCATTCTTCGGCAATTGTTAAATCCGCACCAAAACTTGTGTCAAATATCCGGTCAAAGCCCATCTGCCGCATCGCGCCTACAATGATTTCCATTGCGTTTACGTCCCCCGGCAGGTCAAACATTCCGCCAAGGCCAACCCTAACGGCCGGAGCAATTTGAGCAACTACCATGGAATTTTCATCCTTGATGGCAGTTAAAACTTCTGTGATGCTACTTTTGACCTTAATAGCACCCGTGGGGCATTCTATCCGGCATTGCCCACAGCCTACACATCCCAACTCAGATAAATCGCCGCCTTTTGTCGGGTCAATTGCCGCACCGCAAACCTCGATGCAATTCTCGCATAAAATGCAGTCTTCGGGATGAAATACAATACAGTTCGAACTGCTGTTTTTATCATCCGTCGGCAAGCATTTATATGTTTCTAGTTCATAATAAGTGGCACTCAAAGGAAGCCTCGTGCGGAACTGGCCATCCAACTTGTAATACGCGCCCTGAACCGCCGGGGCCGTCGGAATTGTCGCCAGCTCGCCAACGCCCTTCGCACCGTGGGCGGCAGGTAGGAAGCTCTCTTTCCGCACGAAAATGATTTCCATTTCCGGCGTTTCCGTTGCGCGGAACAGCCCAAGTTTGCTGTATTTCGTGGCAAGATATCCACCCTCCACGGGAAAATCCTCCGTAAGCGCGTAACCCAGCCCCATCAAGATTCCGCCTTCGAGTTGCCCCTCGGCAAGCTTGGGATTGACCACCTTGCCGGCATCATAGGCCGCCGTGACTTTTGTAAGCTTGCCATCTTTGTTTAGCTCCACAACCTGTACACCATATCCATATGCCACATGACTTACCGGGTTGGGCTTATCGCTTCCCATCGGGTCGGTTGAAGGGAAATATTCGCCGTAGAACTCTTGACCTTCCAGTTCACGCAAAACCCTTTCCCAATCCACGGCTTTGCTTCCGGCTTCGGGACGTGCATGTTGCTTAACGTGCATTTCAGCGGTGATGGCCGCCTCGCAGAGGCCGCGAGCCGCCGCAACAGCCGCCTCGCCGGAAAAAACCGTCTGGCGGGATGCAGTAGTTGTCCCGGAATTTGGCGTCCGGGCAGTGTCGGGGGCTTCTACCACAAGCAAATCGGGAGGACAGCCCAAAGTCTCGCATACCATTTGTGCAAGCACGGTAGCCATGCCCTGCCCAATACAAGCCGCACTGGAACGGACATGAATTTTGCCCTTCTCAATAGAAAGAATACATCGGCTGACGTCCGGCACGCCTACGCCAAGGCCGGTATTTTTAAACCCGGCGGCAATTCCGGCCACAGGCGCGTTTTCGTAAATCTCGCGGACGGCAAGCAAGCATTCTTCAAAAGCCGTTGAGTCGTCGGCAATTTGTCCGTTGGGCAGAACCTGCCCGGGACGGATGGCATTTCGATATCGGATTTCCCAAGGGGAGATTCCAACCTTTTCCGCCAAAAGATTAAGGCTGTTTTCCATGGCGAAAGCCGCCTGGGGCACACCAAAACCGCGAAAAGCCCCGGCCGGCGGGTTGTTTGTAATGACAGCCGTACCCTCGACGTCAATATTTTGGAAATTATACGGCCCACCAACATGGGTGCAGGCCCGTTGCAAAACAGGGCCGCCAAGGCTGGCATATGCCCCGGTATCCGAAACGATTTTTCCCTTTGCGGCAGTAATTATTCCGTTTTCGTCGCAAGCCACGGTAAGGTCGATTTCCATGGCGTGACGCTTGGGATGCACCAGCAGGCTCTCATCCCGGGAAAACTTTATTTTAACCGGCTTTTTTGTAATCCAAGCGGCCAGTGCGGCATGATGCTGTACGCTCATGTCCTCTTTGCCACCGAAGCCACCGCCCACCAGCATGGACTTTACCCGGATTTTTTCCGGGGGAATGCCCAAAAGCCCGCTGATTTCGTGTTGCTCGTCATAGACGCTTTGCCCGCCGGAATAAATTAAAAGCCCGTCTCCTTCCGGCCCATCGGGCATTGCAATGGCACATTCAGGCTCCATAAAGGCGTGTTCGGTAAAAGGCAGGGAAAAATGATTCGTGACCTTGTACTTTGCCCGGGAAATAGCCTCGTCTGCATTACCCCGCTTTAAAGCCTGACGACTTAGGATATTCCCGTTCTCATGAATTTTCGGCGCGGTTTCCGCCAAAGCCTCTGCGGGGGAAGTAAGCGGCGTAAGCTCCTCGTACTCCACTTCGACTAGGGCCAGCACCTCGTCAAGAATTTCCGGCGAATCGGCCACAACGATAGCCAGTGCGTCACCTACATAGCGGGTAATCCCCCCTACTCCAATAAGCGCGTCCCAATCCTTGATAATATGGCCACATTTGATATTACCCGGCACATCGGCGGCGGTGATTAAATCTATACAACCCTCGTGGGACTTTGCCCGGGAAATATCCATGGCAAGCACCCGCGCCCGTGGATATTCTGTACGCAAAGCCTTTGCGTAAACCATACCCTCCACTGTCAAGTCATCGGTATACAACCCCGTCCCCAAGGTTTTTTCCTCGGCGTCCAGCCTGAAAAAATCCTCACCCAGCCTTCCCGTGAATGTATCCGGCTTCGAGACGGATACAGAAGCTTCATCCGCATGTAAGCGGTGCTGCTCCCCGCAGGGGGCATTTAAGCGGCTTCGCTCCGGCGCAAGCCGGGAGGCCATGAGAATGGCGTCTTCGATTTTTACATATCCGGTACAACGGCAGATATTGCCTTTGATGGCCTTTTTTACATCTGCGCGGGAGGGGCTGGGATTTGAACCCAACAGCCCCTTCGCGCTAATAATCATGCCCGGGATACAAAAACCGCATTGCACCGCGCCAGCCGCCGCGAAGCAATGGGCATATAAATCCTTCTCCCATTGGGATAAGCCCTCAATGGTTAAAACTTTTTTACCAGCCAGCTTTTCGGCGGTCATTCTGCAAGCTCTGACAGCCTTACCGTCCACAAGCACCATACAAGTACCGCAAACGCCCTCGCTACAACCTTCTTTCACGGAGGTTAATTTCAAATCCTCCCGCAGAAATTTAAGCAAGGAATAATCGCCGGAAAACTCAACCGGGCTGCCGTTTACAAAAAATTTGCTCATATGAGTCTTGGCAATTTTTTATATGCCAGCATTTTCAGCGTCGCTTGCGGGTCTTTGCATGTGGAAAGGAACATCATCGCGGCGATGATATAAGGCTTAAATCCGGCCTCTCTATACGTATCGGTGCGGTAACGGTCAAAAACGGAAGCGGCAACTTCCCCTTCCTTGCAACTAACGCCGGTGATGTCGGCGGGCAGACAGTGCATGTACAGGGCCTTGCCGTCCTTGGTGGTTTTCATCAATTCCTCGGTGCATTCCCAATCCTTGTGATTTGCGTTTTGGGCAAGCAGTTCTTTTTCCAAGGCTTTAATCCCCGCATCGTCGCCATTGCCATACAAAACAGTCCGCTTTTCCATAGCCTCATAGGGGGCCCAGCTCTTGGGATAAACAATGTCTGCGTCGGCAAAAGCCTCGGCCATGCTGTAGGTCTTGGAAAACTTGCCGCCATTTTCTGCGGCATTTTTAGCGGCTACTTTTTCGACATCGCTCATAATATTGTATCCTTCGGGATGAGCAAGGCTGACTTCCATGCCAAAACGGGTCATAAGCCCAACGATTCCCTGTGGCACGGACAGCGGCTTTCCGTAGGACGGAGAATACGCCCAAGTCATGGCGATTTTCTTGCCTTTGAGATTTTCCACGCCGCCGAAATGATGGATAATATGAAGCATGTCCGCCATGGATTGCGTGGGATGGTCTATGTCGCATTGAAGATTTACAAGGGTTGGGCGGCGCGGAAGCACGCCCTCTTCGAAGCCCTGTTGCACAGCCTGTGCCACTTCGCGCATATAGGTATTGCCTTTTCCGATGTACATATCATCCCGGATGCCGATTACATCCGACATGAACGAAACCATGTTTGCTGTTTCCCTAACGGTTTCGCCATGGGCGATTTGGCTTTTGCCCTCGTCAAGGTCTTGCACCGCAAGCCCCAGAAGATTTGCTGCCGATGAAAACGAAAATCTTGTGCGGGTGGAATTGTCGCGGAATAGCGAAACTGCCAGCCCACTGTCAAAAATGCGAGCAGAAACATTATTGTCGCGCAGAGTCCTTAAAGCGTCGGCCACGGCGAATACCGCGTCGATTTCATCACGGGTCTTTTCCCATGTCAGCAAGAAATCTTTTTGGAACATGTCAAATTTTAAAGAATCCAGCTTTTGAATAAATTGAGTAATGTTCATTTTTTCCTCAACCTTTCTGATTAAGATATATTTGTGGCAGTGCGGCATAAACAGCGGCACAAATTACCAAGTCTTGCTTCCATGTTTTTTCATCCGGGGCGTGGGCCTGAGCTTCTGCGCCCGGGCCAAAACCGATGCATGGGATGCCGTTGCGTCCCATAATGGTCACGCCATTGGTGGAAAATGTCCATTTGTCCGTAAGCGGACGGATGCGGCGGGCTTCCGCTGTCTCGGCATTGCCGATACGCTCATTGCC